>NZ_PGCK01000016.1 GCF_021023085.1 Methanooceanicella nereidis
GGAAGGCAAACCCTCAGAGATATAAACACTTTTTAATCCCATAAAAAGAAAAATATCTCAACACAAGAGGAAAACGCCTTCCAACAAAAACACCGAACAACCACTCACACACCAACGGAACTACTGGTGTTCCTTTGTGGTGAAAGAGAAGATATAATATCACCAGGAATTAAGGGAACATTACTTAGTGATAGTTCAAATATTCATAGCAGATAGATACCTTTTTGTCAAAGGAATAAGCCCGGGCCTTACATCAGAACAGTAAAAAAAAATTTCCGGGCTTGGTTAGATCTGAAAATTTTACAAAAATCAGTTGCCTCAACAAATCTCTTTTCACAGCACTTTCTCAAGCTCTTCTATCATATCCTCGAACGTGAACTTTTCAGGCACCACATCGACGCGGATGCCGTTCTTTATCAGGAAGTCCGCCGTCGGGTTACCTATCACGGCCACTTTTTTCGAGTTGATAGCAGCCTTCAGTTCATTAAGCATGCCCATGGACTCACCCATCATCAGCAGGCTCTTTGCTGTCATAGTGCTGGTGAACGTGAAAGCGTCTATATCGCCCGATATTGCCTCTCGGACAAATCCTTCCTGCTCCCTGCCGCTCAGCGGGACGATGTCATAGATTATCGTCTCTTTTACGATGGCGCCTTTCTCGGTCAGGCCGGTTATAAGTATAGGGTTGCCCTGGTTGCTGCGAAGCACTTCTACCTTTTTTCCCGCAAGATGAAAGCAGAACTCTTTTACGATCCCCTCGCTTGAAAAAGTGGAAGGCATACGGTCAGCCTTAATGCCGAATTCGGCAAGAACCTTATTGGTCTTCGGCCCTATGGCCAGCACGTCTACGGAATTAAGCTTATCAATGAACTCATTGGCGTCCCCTGCCTGTTCCATGATGAAACGCACGCCGTTCTGGCTCGTCAGGATGACTGTATCTACATCGCCGGAATTCAGCCTGCTAATAAAAGCCTCGACGCCTCCGTCCTTCCTGGGCACCATCTCCATCATCGGGACAGGGACGGGCTCCAGCCCCTTTGAGCGGAGATATTCTATCGTCGCCGGCAAGAACACTTTTGGCCTTGTGACTGCGATCTTTTTCATTTCTTACCAAGCACCCCGCTTAACCTGACGACGTCCCCGATCACTATTACGGCCGGAGCTTCTATTTTTCTTTCTGCGGCGATACTGACTATGCTGCCCAGCGTCCCCGTGGTCAGCCTCTGATCGGGCATCGTGCCCTTCTCTATTATTGCAACAGGAGTGTCAGGGGATTTTCCGCCGGATATAAGGGCATCGACGTTATCTTTCAACCGCTTTATGCCCATCAGAATTACGATAGTTCCCTGCATTTTTGCCAGGGCTTTGAAGTTTAATGCGGATTCGCCTTTAGTCGGGTCTTCATGGCCCGTGATAACCGTGAGCGAGGAAGAGTATTCCCTATGCGTCACAGGTATACCCGCATAGGCCGGGGCTGCTATGGCCGAGCTTATTCCCGGTACCACCTCGACAGAGATACTGTTCTTCAATAATTCCTCGGCCTCTTCACCGCCCCTGCCGAAGACGTAAGGGTCCCCGCCCTTTATCCTTGCGACATTATACCCGTCAATAGCGAAGTCCACGAGCATCTGGTTTATCTCTGCCTGGGGATAGGTGTGGTTATCCGCTCTTTTACCGACGTCTATCAGCTTTGCTTTTTTATTGAAAAGCTCTTTAATGCCCTCGCTGACCAGGGCGTCATAAAGAATGATGTCGGCTTCTTTTAAGATACGTTCCGCCTTTCTGGTCAATAGCTCTGGGTCTCCCGGACCCGCGCCGATCAGGTACACCTTGCCTGTTTTAGTTACACTGTTCATCGGTAACGCCTCTTAGCTCTTTCTTGGCAGCATCCACCAGCGCCTTACCGCCCGCAAGCGACAGCCGCTCGGCGATGCGAGCCGCATGCTCCTCGTATCCTTCAACCGGGATGGTATCCCTGACACGGACCTGCTGGCTTCCGTCAAGCGACAATACCTCGCATATAACGTCCAGCTCATCCCCGACCATGCACGCGTATGCGCCCATAGGGACCACACATCCGCCTTCCAGCCTCGAGATGATGATACGCTCGACCTGCGTCTCTATCCAGGTCTCCATATGGTTGAGCTTTCTGGCGGCGAAAAACGCGTCCGTGTCTTTCTTCGTCACGATGGCAATCACGCCCTGGTTGGCTGACGGCACGAATGTGTAAGGGTCAAGACGCTCCACAGGGATGCTCATGTCCAGCCTTATAAGGCCCGCCTCCGCCAGCATGATGGCATCGTATTCGCCTTCGTTCAGCTTCCTCAGGCGCGTGTCAACGTTGCCGCGGATGTTCTTTGTGAGCAAATGAGGATAATGCCTTTTTATCTGGGCTGATCTCCTTGTGCTCGAAGTGCCCACTATGGAGCCTTCGCCAAGCTCCGAGAGCTTTCTGCCGTCTCGCGTTATGACAACGTCAAGGGCGGATTCTCTGGGGAGTACTGCGGCAAGCACCAGCCCTTCGGGACGCTTTGTCGGGACGTCCTTGAGGCTGTGGACCGCAAGATCGATGTCTCCCTTTATCAGGTGATCGTCGATCTCCCTTACAAAAGCTCCAAAGCCCCCTTTGATGGCGTGAAGCGGCCTGTCGACCTGGATGTCGCCCGAGGTCTTTATAGTGGCAGGTTCTGCGTCAACGCCCGCTTCTTTTAAAAGGCGGCATACCTTTTCGGCCTGCGCCATCGCGAGTTTGCTTCCCCGGGTACCAACCCTCATTTTATGGCTCCCAGAGACTTCTTGAATGCGAACACGGTCCTCTCAAGGTCTTCCTTCGTATGTGCATATGAGAGGAAATTGGTCTCGAACTGGGACGGCGGCATGAACACGCCATTCTCCAGCATATGCCTCCAGAACTCCATGAATTTGGCTTTGTCGCATTTGAGCGCGTCCGTATAGTTCTCGGGCTGCGGGCCGAAGAATATCTGGAACATGGACGATATGCCAGAGACCGTATAATCGAGCTTCATGGACCTTACGACGTCCGTCAGCGACTGCCACATGGCCTTGCCCATCTCGTTGACCTTATGATGGACCCTTTCCCTTTCAAGGAAATCCACCATTGCCATGCCGGCAGTCAGCGACATGGGATTGCCGTTGTACGTTCCGGCCTGGTAGACGCCTCCGTTCGGAGCGACCGTCTCCATGATGTCGCGCCTTCCGCCGAACACGCCTATTGGCAGGCCGCCTCCGGCGATCTTTCCGAGCGTCGTAAGATCCGGATCTATCCCGTAGTATCCCTGAGCTCCGAACATGTTGATCCTGAAGCCGGTTATGACCTCGTCGAAAATGAGCAGCGTGTCGTACTCGCGTGTTATGTTCCTCACGGCCTTTAAGTACCCGTCCTTCGGGAGTATGGGGCCCATGTTGCCCATGACCGGCTCCATGATGACACATGCGATCTCATCCTTATGCGCGGACAGTACCTCTTCCATGGCGAGCACGTCGTTGTAAGGCACCTGAAGGGTATTTTTTGCAATGTCTACCGGGACTCCTAGAGAGTCGGGCACCCCTATGGTGCTGGCACCTGAACCTGCCTTTACGAGCACCGCGTCGTGGGCTCCGTGGAAGCCGCCTTCGATCTTCACTATCTTGTCCCTTCCCGTGAAGCCTCTTGCCGCCCTTATAGCGCCCATCGTCGCTTCCGTCCCGGTATTTACGAACCTCATGACGTTCATGCTCGGATAGTACATCCTTATTTTTTTGGCGTACTGTATCTCGGTCTCGGAAGGAGTTCCGTATAGCCAGCCTTTTTCAAGCTGGGATCTTATGGCCTCCATAATGTAGGGGTGGGCATGCCCGAGTATTAGAGGGCCGTAGCCGAGGCAATAATCTATGAGCTCGTTACCGTCAACGTCTGTGATATGGCTTCCTTTAGCCGACCTGGTATAAAATGGAAAAGGCTTGATAGCCCTTACGGGGCTTGATACCCCGCCGGGGAAAAGTCCCTGTGCTTCTTCGAACATCGATCTTGAAAGGTCTTGCTTCATAACTGTCACCTATTGCTAAATGTTCTTTGATGTCAATAAACTGGCATATTAATGCGAAAGATACTCTGCCGGATTAACAAACTTTATGCTTCCGGCATTATAGCATCTTCGCAAGGTCTTTCGCAAAGTATGTGATTATCATGTCCGCACCGGCGCGCTTCATGGAAAGCAGGGTCTCGCGGACGACTTTGTTCTCGTCGAGCCACCCGTTCGATGCGGCAGCTTTTATCATTGCGTACTCGCCGCTTACGTTATATGCCGCTACAGGCACCCTGAACTCTGACTTGACGCGGTAGATGATGTCGAGGTAAGACAGCGCGGGCTTTACCATAATTATGTCAGCCCCCTCCTCGATGTCCATCCTTACCTCCCGCATAGCCTCGTCGGAATTCGCGGCATCCATCTGGTATGTCTGCCTGTCGAACATGGAAAATCCCGAGTCGGCCGCGTCCCTGAACGGTCCGTACATGGAGGAAGCGTACTTTGCGGCATATGACATGAGGATAGTATCCTTATACCCGAAAAAGTCGAGCTCGCTCCGGATCGCGTTGACCATCCCGTCCATCATGCCCGAAGGAGCGACTATGTCGGCGCCGGCCTTTGCGTGGTTGACCGCGACGCGGGCGATCAGGTCCAGCGTCTCGTCGTTATTGACCGTCTCTTTTTCCATGTCAAGAGGACCGCAATGGCCATGTGTAGTATATTCGCAGAGGCATACGTCGGTAATTACTAAAAGGTCCCGGTTCTTTTTCTTTATCGCCTTTACCGCTGTCTCGATCACATTTCCCGGAGCGCAGGCCTCGCTCCCGGTATCGTCCTTACGTGACGGTATGCCGAATAATATGACGGCGGGGATCCCCATGCTTTCTATTATGTCCGCCTCTTCTCCGACGTCCTTGAGCGGGATTCGCTCGACGCCGGGCATCGACTTTACGGGAACTCTTGTCTCGATGGTCTCATCGATAAAGATCGGACAGATCAGGTCCTTTATGTCAAGGGAGAATTCTTTTACCATCTCCCGGATGACCTTATTCTGTCTTAACCGCCTTGGCCTTGTTATAGGATAGTTCATTTATTTCCTCCGTGTCGATATCAAATAGCGTCATAGCAGCCTTTATCCGGTCCTCGTCCCCTTTCTCGGCCGCCAGCCTCAGCTGCCTTGTCGGGCTTGCCAGTATCTTATTCGTTAGCGAGAACGAAAAGTCGCATAATATCTCCATCTGTTTTTCGGTCAGCCCGCCGCTGGAGATGAGCTTTGAGACCGCCCTGTTAAGCTCAGCCATACGCAGGTCGTCAGTCCTCTTGTACAGATCGCTGATGAGCCTGTCCGCCTGATGCCGTTTATATTCCCGTTTTAGCAGGACGAACTCCTCTTTGATTATTACCTCGACCTGGGCGATCTCGCAGTGTCGTTTTTCAAGGTTGGCGTCGCTGATCCGCCTAAGGCTGTCGATGTTATGAAGCTGGACGACCTCAAAGTCGGACACAGTCTCTTCGACGTTCCTCGGGTTCGTTATATCGATGATCAATAATTTTTTATTCCCGCGCTCATTTATTTTTTCCTCGAGCATCCTTTTGGTTATTACAAGATGCGGCGCTGCAGTCGCGCATATGATGACGTCCGCGGGGATAAGATAGTCACTTATGTCGTCAAGCTTTACCGCGATGCCTCCGAGCTGGCCTGCCAGTTCTTCCGCATGCTTGAAAGTGCGGTTCGCGACATATATGGCCTTAAGCTTTTTCTCTGCAAGGGCGTTAGCTACGAGGGTTCCCATCTCCCCGGCGCCCACTACAAGTATGACCTTATCGTCCAGAGACCCCAGGATGTCTTCGGCAAGATCGACAGCCGCAGAGCCTATCGACACCGAGCCTTTGTTAATACGGGTGTCCTGCCGGGCTCGTTTTCCGACGCTGATCGCCTTCAGGATCGCGGTCGAAAGTGTCGGACCCATTGCACCGTGCTTTTGTGATAGTAAAAATGATGTTTTAAGCTGCCCCAGTATCTGGTCTTCCCCGATTATCATGGAATCGATGCCGCACGCCAGCCTCAGCAGATGGTACAGTGAGTCGTCGTCCAGGAAGAACCTGAAGGTCTTGAAAGGCATGCCTTCTTCTATAGTGAAGCTCTTTAATGCATCAGGATCGTCCGCCACCGCGTAAACTTCGACCCTGTTACAGGTCTGTAACACCATTGCCTCGCTTACGCCTGGCAAAGATATGAGCTTACGTATGGTACTGTCGACGTCCTTGAACCTTACGCGCTCAATTTCGTCCACACTTGCCCAATGATGGTTTGCGGACATACTGGAGATGAAGGGCATGGAATCACTTTTTTTCGTTTAATAATATCATTTGGTAACAAATCTGTATAAAATCATAGCACTGATATTCAATATAGTTTACGCAAGGGATTGGAATGTATAGTAATATATTAGTGAGCTATCGATCTGTGCGTTTATGCTTAAGTCCGCCCGGATCTTAACGATCCCTTTATAAGTTCCATTGCCATATCCAGGGCCTTATCGTAAGAAACGCTTAACGCATCCCAGATCTCACGGTCCTCCAGTATTTTCCAGAGTAGCCTTTCACGCTCTTTTTGGTCGGGGACCATACTTTTTAAAGACTCCCTGACGGAGTCCTGCAGCCTTACCATGGCCGCATGATCTTCATTTATCACATCTTCGAGAGTCTCTCTGATATACCGGGACATACCCGGGCTTTTGCCGCCCGTAGATATTCCTATCGTAATATCCCCCCTCGTAAGTACTGACGGCACTATGATGCCTGACTCCCCTGTCGCGTTATTCACCATCACGCCCGACTTCTCTGCGATATTCTTAATATCATCGTTCAGGGCCTTATCGCTGGTAGCGGCTATCACCAGGAACGCGCCTCCTATGATCCCCGGGACATCTTCCGGTACGATGGATCGACGCTCTAGCTTTATGATGCCGTCCTGGCCCATCTTTTCCAGTCCTTGAGTGAAATGAGCGCTGATCACACGGACATTCCCTGCGCTGAATAGCCTGGCCTTTCTCTCGCCCACTCCGCCCCCTCCGAAGACGATGATATTGCGCCCTTCGAGGTCTATGAAAAGAGGTATTATCGTTCCCATACTGATACCTTCTACAGGCCGGTCTGAGGCCCGTTATATTCTGTCCTGTTCATCGTGTTCTGGTAATATTTCGCGAAGATATAGGATATGGCCGAGCATATGATGAACACCGCCCACGGTATCGTGACGAAAAGCGCCATTGACAGGCCGCCGAGGACGACCATTGACGCAGAGGCTATGATGGCTATGAGATAGCCTAAGGGGTTCTTCGAGATAAGGGCGACGATCTCATGAGGCGCCACTGCTACCTTAATGCTCCCTGTGTTCGCAAAGATGACCCATGAGGCAAAGAACACGACGCCGAAAACGCTGGACAATATGACCAGCGTCAGTATCATTATCGCCGTGCTGATCCATGCAAGATACCCTATTCCAAGGTACTGGAAAGCAAGTACCGGTATAGCGGGCACCATGGCGAGAAGGCCGTATATCGCCGCGTATATTAAAAAGATGATCGTCATCCTTATGCCGTTCACGAAAATATCGCCGATACCGTCCCAGTCAGGGAGTACCCCGTTACCCCGTATGATCTCCCGGATACAGCGCGTCATATATCCGAGGAAGAACGGCAGGCCGATTATCAACAGGGATAATGTTAGAACGATGCCCCCGATAAGCAAGGAGCCCATATTGGAGAAAGCATACCGGATCGAGGAGACCACGGTCTCAAGGAAGTCATCGTTCTTTACCATTATAATTATCCTTATAGCTATTATCGTAAAATATATTTTACCTGTAAAGCTTAAATGTCATTTTCGAGATTTATTCATATTCTTTTTAATCCTATTTAGCGCAAACGATACATATTAGTAAAGCCTACGAGAGCGTGAATGAGCGCTTTTAAAACTCCTGCGGAGAGATTTTTACGCGACCTTATAGCAATTCCATCCATTACAGGCTATGAAGGACAGATGAAGGACCTGCTCGAGTTCGCTTTTAAAGAGATCGGCCTTGAAGTATGTTCTCAGCATGTGGATTCTGACAGGTACAATATAATCGGAAAGCTGGGAGAAGGCCCTATCAGGCTAATGCTCACCACCCATATGGACGTGATCCCTGCCCTGGACGAGTCAAAATGGCAAACACCCCCTTTTAAAGCGGTTAAGGATAATGACAGGATATACGGCAGAGGCTCCACCGATGCCAAAGGCTCCCTGGCAGCAATGATGGAAGCCGTGCAGAGGGTGAAAGCCTCGGGAAAAAAGCTTAACGGCTCGATAGCGATCGCGGCCGTGGTCGAAGAAGAGACGGGCACTTCGCTCGGGTCAAAAAAGCTCATTGAGGAGTTCAAGCCGGAGTCGGTCATAGTAGGCGAGCCTACCGGACTGGATGTCGCGATCACCCACAAAGGCGCTATAAGGCCTGTGATAACCGTGCATGGAAAAGCGGCCCATGGTTCAAGCCCGCGCCGCGGCGTCAACGCCATCTCGCTGATGGGGAAAGCCCTTAACATGCTGGATTCTTACGGTCAGAGGATAAGCAAGAACGTTGATCCTATGCTGGGCAGGTCCTCGTTCGAGATAACGATGATCCATGGCGGCGAGCGCATCAATGTCATACCTGAAAGATGTAATTTATACATAGACAGGCGCCTGGTATCCAGCGAGACCATAGATGGCGCGTTCGGAGACCTAAAAAAGCTGGTCAATAAGATCAGTAAACGGTTAAGGACAAACATGGAGATCGAACTGCTATGCGCTTATCCCCCTTCAAAGGTAGACGAGAGAGAGCAAATAGTAAAGACCGCTCTTGACGTCCTTTCGAAAAATGGTTTACGCAGAACCCCCGTAGGTTTCCCGGCGGGGTGCGATATGTGGGTTTTCAGGTCCGTCGGCATACCGACAATAGTGTTCGGCCCGGGCAGCCTGAAACAAGCCCATGTGATCGGCGAATATATAGACGTAAAAGAGCTCGGGCTCGCCGTTGACGTTTATGAGGGCATAGCATATTCCCTGCTGTGTTAAAGCATCAGTCTCCGGCGTAATTACCAGACGGCCCGAATTTTCGCACTATTTTCTTATATGAGAGACTATATGTCCAAGTTCCGGTATTATAAGGTCTTTTACGGCCAGCCTTGCAGCGTTCGGGGATCCGGGGATACAGAATACCACTCTGTCCTCAACGACCCCTGCCATGGCCCTGGTAAGCACGCTTGCGGTGCCGATCTCCTCATAGCTTTTTATCCTAAAAAGCTCGCCGAACCCGGGTATTACTTTTTGGAGCATAGGAGTTATGGCCTCTATCGTGACGTCGCTTGCCGTCAGGCCGGTACCGCCGCATACGATCACTGCATCGGCGCCGGAATCTTTGAACATCTCCATGACCGTGCTTTCGATCATTAAACGGTCGTCCGAAAGAAGCCTGTACAGGACTTTATGCCCTGCACCCTTAAGGGCATCCAGAATGATCTTGCCCGATTCATCCTCGCATTTTTCCGGTGAGTCAGAGTCGCCGTATTTATCATAGCGTGATGTGCTTACGGTCAAGACGCCGCAAGTATATGATTTCCCCTTAGATCCTTCCTTATGTTTCTCATGAGAAGCGTTTCCCAGGATATCACCCCAAAAATTTCATCTGTATGAATATATGATTGGTATACGCTGTTTTAAAACCAGCGGTATGTATGCCTAAAATATATTATAAAATAAGTATAATATATATGTTATTGATTGCCCGGCCGATAACTGATCCATAAAAAAATTGTTGGTTTGTCTGATATATTAAGGACAAATATCAATGTATTTACATGCGGCCGGCCTATGGCAGCGCTTTCCCCTTCAACAGGGACATATCAAGCTCCATTCCGCCGAGCGTCGCATATACCCCGAGGGCGCGAAGACAGTCATTTAATGCATTATGGCCTGCGAGCCCCTTTATCTCAGGATAAATTACTGAAGAGACGTAATGGTCCAGCTTTGCAAATTTTCTGGGCTGCATCTCTACCCAGTTCAGGGCAGGCTTTTTTAAGCCCGACAGCTTGAATGTCCTCCTTATAAAATATTTATCGAACTCATGGTTCCATGCTCCCGCATACTGGAAACCGTAGCGCTCCCGCATGCCCAGGAAGATCTCACAGACCTCGGCAGGGGACGGGGCTTTCTCTATTTCCTCGCTCCTGATGCCGTGTATCATGTACGTGTCCTCGGCGCGGGAAGGGTCCGGGATGCATATGAGGGAGTACATGCTGTCCAGACATTTTATATTCCTGGTATCCACGTCCACGTCCGCGATCACCATGCCCAGGCTTATGGCATGATCATCATGGCAGGGACATCCCCTGTTGAATATCCCGAGCCCTGTGGTCTCTGTATCGATAACGCTTAAAATTACCATTATTATGCACCTGGCGACTGATGGATAATAGATTGCTTAATAGTTTATTAATCATTATGTTTTTAGTCTCGAAAACGATCATGGCAGGTCAACCAGGATCCGGCCTCTTCGCATCTTTTATCCATAATTTCGGACCTTTTACGGGATGAAATTATTTTTAATTATGCCATAATCTATTTGTTAGCAGGCAATATATGGATATGAGCATGATCCCTAAGACCAGTGAAGCCCAGGAACTCTATTTTAAAAAGCTGGAAAACGAGTTCCTGAAATGCCGGGATATAGCCAATAAAGCCCGTGCGCAGGGATATGACCCCGCGCTACAGTCAGAGGTACCTTCGGCCACGGACCTGGCGGAGAGGGTTGAAGTATTGATGGGTGTCGAAGGACTTGCAGTCCATATAAGGTTCTGCGAAGAGAAGATGTCCAGGGAAGAGGCCTCGCTTCAGGTGGCCGCGGACATTGCGGCCGGTCTTGTGGGTAAGTTCGATAAAAAAGTGGACGCCATACAGTGTGCGATACGCACAGCGGTCGCGGTTCTGACCGAAGGCGTGGTCGCGGCGCCGCTGGAAGGCATCTCACAGGTATCGCTCGGAAAAAACGACGACGGTACTGATTATATCAAGGTCTATTTTGCGGGCCCCATAAGAAGCGCAGGGGGTACGGCAGAAGCGCTGGCAGTGCTTGCGGCGGACTATGTCAGGCGTAAAGTGGGTTTGGCCCCGTATAAGCCCAGGGATATCGAGGTGGAGCGCTATGTCGAGGAGATAATGCTATACAAGTCCATAGCCAGCCTGCAGTATACCCCGACTGACGACGAGATACGGCTTATAGTTAGAAACTGCCCCATATGTATCGACGGCGAGCCCACCGAGCAGGAGGAGGTCCAGGGATACAGGAACCTCGAAAGGATAGAGACGAACAGAGTAAGGGGCGGCATAGCGCTGGTCATAGCGGAAGGCATCATACTTAAAGCTCCGAAGGTCAAGAAGCACGTCGATAAGTTAAAGTTTGACGGGTGGGAGTTCCTTGATAAGATCATCGCCGGCTCGAAGCCCGCGGCCAGCGAGGGAAGCAAGGAAGATGAGAAAAAGATCAAGCCCAAGGATAAGTTTCTGGCGGACCTGATCGCTGGCAGGCCCGTATTCGGGCATCCGTCGAGGCCGGGCGGGTTCAGGCTAAGGTATGGGCGTTCAAGGAATACCGGTTTCGCGACGGCCGGTATCCATCCCGCATCCATGATCATTATGGATGATTTCATCGCGACCGGCACCCAGCTAAAGGTGGAGAGGCCGGGCAAGGCTGCAGCCATGGTGCCTGTGGACAGCCTTGAAGGGCCGACAGTAAAGCTGTTTAACGGCGACGTAGTATACGTGGACGATGTAAAGTCCGCTATCGCCATTAGGAACGACATCACAGAAATACTAGACAACGGCGAGATCATATTGAACTATGGCGATTTTCTTGAGAACAATCACACGTTCGTGCCGTCACCATACGTTGAAGAATGGTGGTCGCAGGACCTGGCTTTAAAGACCGCTGAAAAAGTTGAGATAAAAACCGCGAAAGACGCGTTCGAAATTTCGGAAAAGTACGACGTTCCGCTGCATCCTGAGTATACATACATGTGGCATGACATCACCACCGAAGATGTCGTATATCTTTCAAAATACATTAGCAAGAACGGCAGGATCGAGGAGGGACAGCTCATATTACCGCTCGAGCCTCGTTCAAAACGTATCCTGGAATTACTTCTCATCATTCAAAAGGTCAGGGATGAAAAGGTCATCATTCCCCCGGACTATACATATACGCTGACAAGGTGCCTTGGCCTGGACACGGACCTTTCGGTAAAAGATAAAAGCCCCTATGACAGCCTTGACGCTCATCCGTGGAATGCGGTATCGACGCTGAGCGGCGTCACCGTCATGGAAAGGGCGCCGGCGAGGATAGGGGCAAGGATGGGCAGGCCGGAAAAAAGTAAGCTCAGGGAGATGAAGCCCCCGGTGCATGTACTTTTCCCTGTCGGGGATGCGGGAGGCACAAGGAGGTCGCTGCTGGATGCCAGTTCCTATAGCAAATCTTTAAGCGATAAGATCGGCGAGATCGAGGTCGAGATGGGTAAGCGCAGATGCCCGGATTGCGGGGCTATCACCATTAAGAACATATGTGACTGCGGAGCCCATACGGTGCCGTATTACGGGTGCCCCGACTGTAAGATAGAGGGATTAAAGACAGAGACGTGCCCCCGGTGCGGCAAGCCCACAACGTCTAACGTGATGCAAAAAGTGAATATAAAGGCGTTATATGCAAAGGCCCTCAAAGACCTGGGGGAGAGGGAAAATTTCGACATCCTGAAAGGCGTACAGGGACTTATATCTAAAGAGAAGACGCCCGAGCCGCTTGAAAAAGGCATACTGAGGGCAAAGCATGACGTGTACGTGTTCAAGGACGGTACCATCAGGTATGACCTTAGCGACGTTCCCATCACCCATTTTATCCCGAGAGAGGTCGGGCTCACGGTCGAGAAGGTGAAAGGGCTGGGCTATGATAAGGACATCTATGGAGAGCCCATAACATCACCTGAACAGGTCATAGAGCTAAGGGTCCAGGACATAATATTATCCCACGACTGCTCCTCATATCTCATAAAAGTGTGCGCGTTCATCGATGATCTTCTGGAGAAGTTCTACCACCTGCCCGCGTATTACAACGTGAGCAGCGAAGATGATCTTATAGGCCAGCTCGTAATAGGGCTTGCCCCGCATACTTCGGCAGGCGTGCTCGGGAGGATACTGGGCTTTACGAACGCGTCCGCAGGATACGCGCACCCGTTCTTCCACGCGGCAAAAAGAAGGAACTGTGACGGTGACGAGGATTGCGTCATGATGCTCCTCGACGGTCTCATAAATTTCTCATTATCTTACCTTCCGGACCGCAGGGGAGGGAAGATGGACGCCCCGCTTGTGCTTTCCATGAGGATAGACCCCAAGGAGATCGATAAAGAGTCACACAACATAGACGTAATGGCCCGCTATCCCAGAGAGTTCTATCTGGCAACCAGGGACTTCAAATCCCCGAAGGATGTGGAAAAGATAATAGACCTTGTCTCAAAGAGGCTCGGGACTCCTGCACAGTACGAAGGCTTCATGTTCACGCACGGCACAAGCGACATTGCCGCAGGCCCTGCAAACTCAGCCTACAAGACGTTAGGCACAATGGAAGATAAGCTAAAAGCACAGCTGGAACTTGGACGCCGCCTCAGGGCTGTCGACGAGAAGGACGTTGCCGAGAGAGTTATAAACTCCCACTTCCTCCCGGACCTGATAGGTAACCTGAGAGCCTTTTCCACCCAGCAGATGAGATGCGTTAAGTGCGGAGCGAAGTTCAGAAGGCCGCCGCTCACCGGTACGTGCCCGAAGTGTAAGGGCGGCAGGATAATACTGACGGTGCATGAGGGGGCTGTGACCAAGTACATGGAAGTGTCCCTGTCCATAGCGAGAGAATACGGCGTGCCGAAATATACCATACAGAGGCTGGAGCTGCTGGAACTGTCCATACAAAGCCTTTTCCAGAACGATAAGTCAAAACAGATGGGGCTCGCAGACTTTATGTGAGCAATATAAGCTTAAAGGGCCTATTCCTTTAAGCCTTATGTGTATAGGGGCAATTAATAAAGTGATCAATGTATAACTAATGCCTTAACATTCGCTTATTATCCTTAATATCTCTAAGATCGGAGCTTTGTTGGCGCTTTTCCTCAGGATCCTTTGCCTTTTAAACTTTCATCCCCCTGATTTCCGTATGGAAAAGGCTTTTAAGTGCCACAACAAAAGGTATACAAGCTATAATACGTTATAAGGGCTTCACGGTAGGGAAGGCAGACTATGGAAGATAAGGAACATGGCTCCTGCGGGCCAGGGTTGAGCAGGAGATCTTTTCTGACGATGGCCGGTGCGGTAGGCGTCGGCGCGTTATTGTGCTCACATGCGCCGCAGGTCGCGGCTGCGATCGAAAATTCGTCGACAAAGCTGGTATGGCTGAAAGGCGCCGGCTGCGGAGGATGTACTGCCTCGTTCTTGAACGGCGGTAATCCAGAGATATTGTCCGCGCTCGGGAAAATAAAGCTCGACCTGGCATACCATGAAGGATTGATGGCACAGCAGGGCATCTTCGTGGAAGGGGTCGCCGAAAACACCGAAGCTTACAATTCAATATTAAAGCTCAGGAATATCATTAACAATGAAAAATACATCCTGGTAGTCGAGGGCGCCATACTCAACGGGCCTGACGGGACCGGAAAATACAGCATGATAGGAGGCAGGCCTTTCAAAGACATCTTCAAGGATGCCGCCTCCGGTGCATCAGGCATCCTTGCCGTGGGAACATGCGCGTCATTCGGAGGCATATCAAAGGCTTCGGGAAGTGACATCGACGCAAGAGGCGTGGGATACACTGGAACTTCGAGAATAAAAGGCATGCTGGGGGAGCTGGGGATCAATAATAAAGTCGTCAACGTCCCGGGCTGCCCGGCGCACCCCGACTGGATACTTTTAACCCTTGCCGATATGATCATGGATGCTGACATGGAGCTGGACATGTATCACAGGCCAAAAGCGTTTTTCGGAGACTCCTCTGTGCACGATTCATGCCCCAGAAGAGGCTATTTTGACAGGGCTGAAAGGGACACAGGATTTGCCGGAGGGAAATGTCTCTATGAGATGGGATGTAAAGGCCCGCTGGCACATGCCGACTGCCCGGTAAGGAGATGGAACGGGGGCGTGAACATGTGCACGCAGTCCGGAGGGCCCTGTATCGCCTGCGTGGAGCCTGAGTTCCCCGATGCGTTCTCGCCGTTCTTCAGCAAGGCGGAGAACAGGGAGATATTTTCCGGCATAGACGTCAATACGGGAGCGAAGATAATACTGGGAGCCTCCGTGCTGGGTGCCGGCATACACGCCATAAAGAGGCTTGCAATAGGCGAAAGCTACAGGGATGAGCTCGACTCTCGCGAAAAGAAGAAAGATGACATGAAGAGGAGGCCGTGATATGGTCAAGATCACCGTAGATCCGGTAACAAGGACATCCGGCGGTTTAAGGGTCATGATCGACCTGAACAACGGCTCTGTCATAGATGCGAAATGCTCCGGGACATCATACCGCGGAATCGAGCAGATGCTGATCGGAAGGCAGCCAATGGACTCTGTATACTTTACCCAGAGGGTTTGCGGCATGTGCAGCGCTTCGCACGCGACCGCATCGGCAAACGCTATCGAAAGCCTCTGCGAGTCCACTGCCGTGATACCAAAAGATGCGCTCATCATAAGGAACATCCTGAACGGGCTCGCATGGCTGAGGAGCCATATAGAACACCTGTATCTCATCTTTCTGCCGGACATCGCTGACCCGATGTACAGGGACATGCTGAAGACGTCCGAAGTCGGGAACAGGGTCTGGAACGAGTTCAATGGCCGGTTCGCGTCCCCGGATTATGCCTTGAGCGGCGTTGAGTCCGGGAAGGGTTACATTGAAGCCTTAAAATGTATCAAGCTCATTAGCCAGGCGGAGGCCATCCTTGGAGGAAGGTCGCCCCACATGCCGGCGATCGTTCCCGGGGGCGTCACGTGCAGGCCGACCGGGTCTGACATTTATTCTCTTAAAGAGTGTTATGAAGGCATTATGGATTTCCTGCAGCGACGCCTGCTTGGCCCGACCATCACGGTCGACGAATGGCTGAAAAACACACATGAACCTTCGTCGAACATGGATTTCCTCTGGAATAACATTAGCGACCTGACGATGGGAGAGTTCACCCCTGAAAATGGATGGGGTGACATGCAGCTATTCATGGTCTTCTGCTCGAGGATGGTCAGCAGAGATTTCCTCTCCGGTCCAGTATCAATGGACCTTGATACCATAGGCGGGTATCCCCTGTATGACCAGCTAATAGGCTTCCTGAGCTATGGGTCTTTTTACAAAGTAAAGGACAATAGCGGGAACTATAAGGATGGTTATGTGCCTCTCGACGCGGAACTATCTGATTCTTATGAGATACCTGCAGGGTTTACCCCTGGCAGCATGCAGAACATATATTCGACATCCGAAAAGCTTGACCCCAACCTTATCGTAGAGCATGTGTACAGCTCGTTCTACACGTATGGCGAGCAAAAAAGCTCAAAGTCGCCGCTGAACGGCGAGACTTCCCCCCTGACAGGGTCGAGAGACATTGACTACGGCAGCGTCAAATATAGCTTCATAAAGGCGCCGAGATACGGGAACGTGCCATGCGAGGTGGGCCCTCTGGCGAGGCTCATAAACTCAAGAGAGAAGCTTATCATCGACATCATGAAGATGCTCCACGACAAGAACATGCGCGGGACAAGGGACAGAAGCTATCCGATGACAAGCACCTATACGAGAGTGCTGTCCCGCATGCAGGAGACGCTGATAGTAGCGAAAATGCTCGGGGACTGGATAGAGAATGACCTTGGCGTTCACTCAGGCGAAAGAAAATACTATGTTCCGCTGGAGATCAGGCCGAAAAAGACCGGCTCGGGGCTGATAGAAGCTCCGAGAGGAGCTTTGGGCCACTGGCTAAAGCTTGACGGATACGGTAACATTGCCAATTATCAGATAATATCCCCCACATCCTGGAACGCATCTCCGATGGATAAGGACATGAAGTACGGGCCCATGGAGCTATCTTTACTGGGCGTGAAAACGACACCGCTGGGGAACAAGCCGGGCTCTGAGTCGAACCCTACGAGCATTTATCACGTAGTCCGGTCTTTTGATCCGTGTGTATCATGCGCTGTGCACACCATAAGAAAAAGCTGATGAGGAGAACGGATGAAAGCTACCGGCAACAGGCTGATCGTCACAAGGCATACGACCCTTGAGAGAATGTCCCATTACATCAATATCATTACGCTGACAGGCTTGATCATCTCCGGATTCACCATTTACCTGGGACTGGACTATCTGGAATTCAGCGATGCTTACGCTATACACATAATATGCGCAGCCATATTCATATCGGTCAACTGGATAGTCATGCCATATAATGCATTCGTGAGCAGGAACCTCCACAGTTACGTTTTCTGGCCGCAAGACTATAAAAGGCTTATAAAGATCATAAAGAACTTTTTTACCGGTTCTGAATATCCGCGCTACACTATCTACGATATGGGGAAAAGGCGTTTCGTCAATCGTATCCATCCCGCAGGAAAACTCTTGATATACTCTCACTATGTAGCCCTGCTCGTGGCTACTGTGACAGGAGTTGCCCTATACTCTTCAGGAGTTTCCCTGTTCGGCATAAATTTTTCCATATTTATCATAAAGCTTCTTGATATTGTGGGACCCTTAGTATCCCTTTCGGGTCTCGCGACGGCAAAGCTGCTTCACGTCGCCGCAGGTTACTGGTTTGTCATAGAGATCATATTGCATGCAGGCATGATACAGCTTGACTCCAGGAAGCTACAGCATATCAGATCGATCTTCATCGACGGTAAAGAGGACCTGGCAAGGGACGAGACCGCGGAGATCGTCAGCACTGAGGAAGAAGACCGTATACTGGAAGACAAGATCTGGAATAAATAGTGTGTTACCGGATACGGACCCTTATTGGTCCTCATCCATTATGACGGACATATCTTCCGCCCGGTTAATATTTAAAAAAGTCCTTAGATCGGGATCTATTTCTAATATCTTTTTTTCTTGTACATATACGACGTCCTTAAGGTAATTTATGGGCGACGCTATCCTTCTTTCCCCCTTTTCTATCGAGACGCGGACCGCCTCTATCATCGAGTCCCTTCGATATACCGCATGCAGAGGCTCCAAAAAGCCATTTTCCCTTACCGGTACGGCTGCGTCATGGCCCTCAGCTTCCTTGAATAAAAGGTCGATGACGGACTTATTAAGAAAAGGCATATCGCATGCGACGATCACGACATACTCCCCTTTTACCTCGTTAAGCGCCGTGTTGACTCCAGACATGGGGCCGATACCATGGATCTTATCGTAGACGAACCTTTGCCCTTTTTCTAAAAAAGGCTCCACAAGTCTTTGCTGCGGCTCATCCCTTACCGATACCAGGATTTCATCGACCACGCAGGATAGGGCTTCCATGACCCTGCTGATCATGGTTTTCCCCTTTACGACCTTGATGGATTTTTCCTCTCCGCCGAATCGGGTAGATCTGCCTCCTGCGAGAATAATGCCTGATCTCATGAGTATTAACACCGGTTGATATGACTTAAAAGTTATTGCGAATATAGTATAAAAGCGTGTCTTCAATGAACGAGGAGGAGATATATCAGCACTGATATTATGCCTCCTACGAACGTGGCGAGCAGGTTGACGCCCGCGTTCGAGAGCATCTTTTTCTTCTGGAGCGTCGCCCCGAGAAGGCTGTCGGCGTTTGTCCCGAGGAATCCCCCAAGTACGGTGACCAGTACAAGGACAGGATCTAAGGTGGTTATCATCCCCAGAGGCAGCGCGATGACAGCTATCGCAGACGACCCGAAAAGCGCCGCCGTCTCGCCCAGTAAGGAAACCGCGCCGTCGGTACCCGTTTTCACTTTTTTAAATGTCGTTATCATGCGCGGAGAGCCCTGATATGTGCTCCCGATCTCGCTTGCGAGCGTATCACCGGTCGCCGTAGCCATCGCGCCCAGGTATGCGGCTAAAAATATGGTCTTATCAATATATCCAATATAGGGCATCTCAGTATTACCGAGTACGCCATATGCGACAACGAAGATCAACGGCGCAAGACAGTTCCCGAAAGCGTTCTTATAGCCTCTGGAGCCCTGGTTTGACTCTGCTGCGCCGAGAGATTTCTTATAGGCATATTTGTACTTGGTAAACAACGCGCCAAGGAAGAAGAAAACCAGGAAAAGTAAAAACCAGGTTATCCCTCCGAAAACGATGATGAGCACCCCTATAAGCACTCCGCTCAAGGCACCCGAAAGGTCCGCGGCGTTGAGCTTGAAGGATATTATGCCAATGACCAGCGGGAACGTTACGGCGACGACTATCGCCGCCGGGCTGGGTATGGTCGTGTACGTGAACGACGAGAATAGCCACATTGCCATGCCTGCCCCCAGAGGGACGGCGATATTCTCCTCATCCACTATCGTATAAAGTAATGCCCCGGTGACTGTGCCTATCACGGCAAGGAAGAACATGAAATCGAGCGAGTCTATGCCGGCCTGTATGCCGACGTCGCTGTTGGTTATGACCCAGCTTCCGAACAGGAAAGCGAAGATCGTACCGAGTATCAGGAGCGTGACGCTCCAGAAAATTGCCTTGTTCTCGGATACCAGCATGTTCACGATAGCGGCCGTGCCTTCCCCGAAAGCGACCGTGCCTATCGTAGCGGCCAGTATGAATACAGGAAAATCAAGCGCCACGACAAGGATTGCCAGAAGCAGCAGCGCGAAGCTGAACTTTAAAGGGCCCAGAAGCACTCCGGCCTCTCTGTCTCTTTCGGATGCAAGCGCTTTAAATAGAAACGAGTCCTTAGGCATATAGACTATGGCAATAGCCCCCAGGAATATGCCCAGCACGATAAGCCATTCAGGCATGAACGGGAATAAGAGAGCCAGAAGCCCGAGCGATATATAGGCTGATTGGCGCTTTACCTCATAGCCTAATGTGTGCTTGCTCTCTGAGCTCAGACTCGGATACATAGTTGACAACTATATACTACCGATACAAAAAATACTTTACTCTATAAACGCATTAAAAGATTACAATGGTCGTAAGACAGATAGCTTACAGGATATACGAAAAATCATTGATCAAAGGCATCACAGGCAGCGCTGTACCAAGATGTATTGCGTTAGTCATATCCGACGGGGACCTTGTCGATAACAGGTCGGTCATTAAGCTATTGAACTTTATAGAGTGGTGTTGCGAGCTCGGTGTCAGGGAAGTATCGGTGTATATCAGCATCACTTTCACGCAGCCGGGAACGTCGGGCAGGAATAAGCTGATCGACTGCGTATACGGGTTGTTCCAGAACGCAGGCTTCCCGGGAAATATAGTTGCTGACGGCTCCATAAACCAGATCAAAGGAGATAAGCCTTGCACGGTGACCATATCCATCGGTTATGGCGGAAAGCATGAGCTGACGAATGCGATGAGGGATATAATGAAAGAGGTAAAGTCCGGTAAGATCAGGCCCGAAGAGATAAACGAAAAGGTCGTCGAGGACCACCTCATATTTAAATGCGAACCCGACCTGTTCATCAGGACAGGTGAGGCGAGACTTACCGATTTCCTGTTATGGCAGGCCGTGTATTCGGAACTATATTTTACCGATGTAAACTGGGAAGACTTTAGAAAGATCGACCTGCTCAGGGCGATCAGGGATTACCAGTACAGGCAGCGAAGGTTCGGGGCCTGAACTGATCTTTATCAAGAGGCTTAAAATTGATAACTGAGGCTGACGTACATTTTCCGGACATACCGTTTAAAAAGACTGCCATACTGACGCTTATAGGGCTTATCATATACTTCGGATACCTTTACGTAGTGGGCTTTGAAAGCGTGGAGACCGCCCTGTTATCGGTAAACTACTGGTATATCGGCCTTGCATGCCTGGCGGCCATAGCCGCAAACGTTTTCCATGCCGCGGGATGGTGGATCTTTCTTAAAGACCTGAAATATAAGATATCACTGTTCGACTCTTTCCTGATCTACATGTCGGCGACGTTTTTCGTCAACCTCATACCCTCTGCAGCCATAAGCGGCGAGGTCGCGAAGATATATTTTGTACAGAAGATGACCCCGGATACGAGGTTTGACAGGACACTCGCGGCAGGCCTGCTGAGCAGGCTGCTCGAGATAGTGCCCGTAGCCCTTGGTACTCTCATCGGCGTTGGCTATCTTGCCTGGAACTATGATATTCCCTTTTGGGTCCTGGCATTTTGCGTGTTCATAGCCGGGACGGTGAGCCTTGCCGCCATTACGATACTTATCATCTCGTTCAACAGCGAGCTGCTGATGAGCATATTCAAAAGCATATACATGTTCTTGCACAGGATATTCAAGAGCAAGGACCTTGACAATAGATTATTGAAGATGAACGCGATAATCCAGCAGTTTGACGTCAGCATAAGGCTGCTTACAAGAAGCAAGTCCCTGATCCTTAAATCGCTGTGCCACATATTCATGGCGTTCGTGCTGGACGTATATATCGCCTTTATCGCGTTCAAGGCGATAGGCTATCCCGTCTCAATGGGCATCATCATAACGATATTCTCGATAATGATGATACTGCAGATGCTCCCGACTTTCTTGCCGGGAGGCGTAGGCCTGGTGGACATTATCATGACCCTGCTGTACCTGTCCATGGGTGTCCCGGAGGTGAATGCCGCGGGAGCGACCATCCTCATAAGATTCGTGACCTTATGGTTCCTTACAGCGGCCGGCGGATTGGTGACATTGCATTTATCCAGAAGGTTAGAAAAAGACCAGTTGATGAATTCCGGCAATAAATTTGAACGGCCGTCGTGAATTTTAAAACATAAAATTTTGCCTAACGTTATATACTCATAAATTAATTCTAGATTATGAACGACTTTGTGCCGGTGAAAGTGAGAGGAGTATATTTCGTTAGCACGATAACCGGACCTCAGGCAGTAGTTTTTTTATCGGACAATGATGAAAAAATGGTCCCGATATATATCGGTCCCGCTGAAGCAATATCTATAGATATAGCCCTGCGAAAGGAGACAACACCGCGGCCGATGACTCACGACCTGGTCAAGTCTATAATGGATGGCTTCGGGATCGGCATCAACAAGATAATCATCGACGACCTGGACGAGCAGGTGTTCTATGCGAGGCTGATGCTGAAGGACACCGATAAAGAGATAGAGATAGACGCCAGGCCAAGCGATTGCATTGCCCTTGCAGTCCGCTCGGATGCCAGCATATTCATCGAGAGAGAGATACTCGATAAGGTGGCCATAAACCGTAAGGACATAGAGGCTGCGGGCAACATAGAGGACCTTTTAGAGTAAAGACCTTAGAAGTCTGTTCTTTTATTCATTATTTTTGTACGGCGTTCAATATCTTATATGGCCATTATAATGGCTATCCGGCACCCTGCACGTGGAGGTAATGCATTGAAAATGCACAATATCCTCGTACGGCAGGTCGGATCACACTCGGATTTTTTATGAAGCTTCTTATAATACAATATTACTTTCATTATACTGTATAAAAATACATATTTACTTATTTACAATATTATGAAACATGTTTATACCTCTTAACGTAAATAACACAGATAGTACCGTATCGCGGCCGAATATACTTATAGCAGGGGACACTGCCGGAATATTTTATCTGCTCGGTATCCTGTCCCGGTTCGAGTTCAATATATTCCTCGCAGATACAGGCGTGAAAGGCCCGGGGCCTTCCGAATTCAGGAGGGGCGGCGGAAATACGGGGCAAGACATGTCTAACGTGTATTATGATTTTTTTGGCTCGGCAGACAACATAGGGGCAGGGATCATAAGGCGCATGGACTTTGTTATCGCCACATCCTGCGGGGACTGGCCTGCCATATGGTCAAGATGCTTCCATGTGCCGTTCGTCAGCGTAGCTCATGACACGGAAGGTTCTTTGCTGGAGTTTGAGGGATTTGGCTTTATCCAGTGCCAGCCCATCGGTTCAAATAATATCAGCGATACGATATCGGGCCTGATCGTCCCTAACATAGAAGCGCCTTCGCACAGGTACAGGATAAGGGCGGTGACCAGGGTAAGGATCGAAAAGGACGGCACTGCCCATATAACATATGATAACTATAATGGCCCCGTCAGGCTTAACCCGCTCATCCCGGAGGAGACAGGCTATAGCGCATGGGACGACGTCGGAGAGATCCTTCGCCACGGGGAGATAATGTCGATAGACGTCTTTAACATGAAGACGATAATGGCAGAAGGTGATGAGCATAACAGGCTAAAGATGATAGAGGCGGGAGTGCCCGAACTTCACGTGATCAAGCTCGAGTCCCCTAAAAAGACAAGATATGTGGAATTGACAGGAGATCTTGTGAGAGTCTTTGACGGAATATTTTAGTTTGACCGGAGCGCACTGGCAAGCTCGACTATCCTGTCCAGGACCGCGTCCACACCCTTTCCGGTGACGGACGATATTGGAAAGACATCATCATAGCCTCCGGCATCCTCCCTGACCTTTTCGACAGATGCCCCCGGAAGGTCTGATTTATTGGCCAGGACTATACAGGGGATGCCGCTCCCCCTTAATTCTGACAGTACCCTCTTTTCGAACTCCGTCATGCCGCGCGTGGAATCCACTACGACCAGGCCGGCGTTCAGTCCGAAAGCGACGACCTCCCGGGCGACCTCGAATCGTTCCTGCCCGGGCGTTCCATAGACATATAGTTTATAGCCCTTATGATACCTTATGCCCATGTCAAGGGCTACAGTGGTCGTACCGTCATGGTTTCTTGCTTCAGTAAGAAGAGGATCTGGATCTATGCGCTTGATGAAAGATGTCTTGCCGGAGTGGTATGAGCCGAAAGCGACCACCTTGACGCGACGCTGGTTATCGTGAACGTTGATCCGGTTTGAATGCTCGAGAATCATTTAGAGACCTGGTAATTTTGTTTATACTCCCGGGTAGTTATATTTTCTTCTCTCAGGGCAGTAGCGGCGATTTTTTTATAAATTTAAGTGCAATATACTGAATTTAGTGTCGACGCCAACAAGTTAATATAGTCAGGACAGGTATTTTATGGACATGAGCTATTCAGGCAGGATCGGAACATCCGAGCTAATCGATTTATTGCTGTCGTTCATAGTGCTCACCATCGCGTTCTCGATGGGAAGGTCTTACGGGATCAGCGGGCTCAACGCCGAGATCTTCATCATATGCGCCATAGGCGTCGGCACCGGTTTTCTTCTCCACGAGCTTGCGCATAAGTTCATGGCACAGAGATACGGATACTGGGCGGAATACAAAGCCAGCCCTATGGGCCTGATAATCGCGGTCGCCCTGGCAGTCATGACAGGGTTCGTATTCGCCGCGCCAGGGGCCGTACACATACGCAAGACTGGCTATTCTGCGCCGCAATCCACTTACTCATATTCCGACGATAACTACTGGGACCAGTTCGATAATAAGCCCGGTAAGGAAGAAGGCAGGATAGCGATGGCCGGGCCCATAACGAACATCATCCTCGCGTTGCTGTTCTTCGTATTGCTGAAAGGGGAACTACTGACCAGCATGCTGATGGTACAGGCTGCCTTTTACGGCATGTACATAAACCTGTTCCTGGCCGCGTTCAATATGATACCGGTAGATCCGCTGGACGGCGCAAAAGTGTTCAGGTCGAACCCCCTTGTGTGGGTGATCATAGCGGTACCGTCGATACTGGCGACGCTGGCGTTCATGACAGGCCTTATCTACGTGATATTCTAAAAGTTAAGAGGAGCATCCATCAGCTCCATTCTTTTTAATATTGCTGATATCTTCACTGGAAAATATTCTTTATCTCAATGACAGAATGATAATTTAATGAAGTCAACGCTTCATAAAAATCTTGTATTAAATAAAATACAAAAGTAGTGTTCAGTAAGCTCTTTTTAACGCTCATCGCGCGAAGAAGATCATATGAACTTCGCCAGGAACATGCTCATCTCGAACAATATGATAAGCACGATACCGACTATCAACTGGGACAGCATTGTAGGATCGGGCGATACAAGCACGGCGAAAGCGAATAGTATCCCATAGACTGCAAGCCTGCCGTTCGCGAGTGTCTTTCTTTTTACTATGTCCATTTTTATAGACATCAATATTACCAGCGGCACCTGGAAAACGACACCGAATCCTACCATAAAGTTGGTGACGATGGTAAAGGTCTCTTTCATAGAAAGTTCGGGGGATGCTATGGCGGAGCCCGAACTCAGTATCATGTCAAAGAACAGCGGGAGCGTTATAAAATACGCTACCAGCGCGCCCGCGACGAATAGTGCCAGCGAGAACGGGAATACGGCGAGGATAAAGCGTTTTTCGTTCCGGTACAGGCCGGGGGCCATGAACTTGAAAGTCTCGTAGACAAGCAGCGGGAATCCTATCGTCACTGCCGCGATGAACGATACGATTATCCTGACCTTTATCAGTTCCATGGGCTCGTACACGGTCATTTTAACGTATGGCGGCATTATATGCGTCCAGACCGTCTCCATTAAGTTCCCGGAGACAGGGTAGGCCAGGACCATTAAAAATATGGTGACCGCTAGCACGATCACTATCCTGTTGCGCAGTTCCCTCAGGTGTTCCGATAACGGTAATTCCTGATCGCCGGGGGGTATGGAAATTTTCTCTCCCATGGATGACAAAACCAGATTGTGGCACTGAATATAAAAATTTGCTGAATAAGACAGTAATGCTTTGAGAGCATAGTATCCTTTTCATATGATTTTTTATTTTATCACATGGATAATGCCGACCCCGTTTTCATCAAGGAAAATAAAGCGTCCATAAAAGCCCGTTTTTCTAATGATTATGCGACGGGATGTCCTCATGGCTTCCGGGCCATGTTCAATAATGCAGGAATGATCAATGCTGCTCCGCATCCCATGGCAAATAGAGGGTTACGTAAAACATCGAAGCTATTCAATGCCAGCAATATACCGGTGAGCAGCATAAACGACCCCGCGACAAGTCCGGTAATGTCAGGTAAGAGACCCGTCTTTGCCGGACATGCCGGGACCGTCGATAAAGGCTCTTTATCATTTAGCGCCTTTTCTATTCCCCGCACCCTTTTCTCCAGCGCCGATAGCGGGTCATCGTAATAGGGCGCACCGGATTCTCCCGCGACGAACTCGGTCGGATCATACTCGTCTTCGCCATCAGGCCCCGATGACAGCCTGATCTCAAGAGCGCTTACCCTGCCGCTCAGTCCCCTGAATCTTTGCTCAAGGGACAGTATCCTTCCGTCTATATCGCTTTCCGGGTTCCTGTAAGTATGATCGTTTCCCTGTAACATATTTTCATCAAATAGAAATTAAGTCGTAAACTATAAGTAATTTACCATAAAATGAAAATAAGTATGATCCAATGCGATAAAGGTACGGATTTTCTGATCATGAGGCTGATAGTCGTGCTTATCGCGTCCGGGATGCTGCTTGTTATGGCTGCGACGTATTTGAGCGGGTGCATAACGGACATATCCAGGGGTAACGCCAGAGCCGAAATAAGCAATGTTGTGGGGTCCGCTAAACTGGAATATACTGCAGGATGCGCGGGTCCCGGCTCGGGAATAGACATAATGGTCACGGTGCCCGAGTGCGTTGACAGGATAGTGCTGGGAAGCTCGCCGGGACCTCTGGAACCGGGAGAAGATCTTGACAGGGAACCGCAATCGTATTTTATTAAATTTAAGGACGGGCAAATAGAGACGTTTTTCTCTGACGTGCCCCTTGCTTACGGCGATATCGATACGGGAGAAGCATATGACAGGCCTGTCGATCTATATCCCGGTAAATATTTGCTCAACATCAGGACGATGAGCGTGAACGGTGATCCCATGGCGGCGATATTCGGAGGCAGAATATGAACAAGGATGACTCGGGCTGGGACCTGGGCGTTATAACGGGTTTAGGTATCACTGTGGCTTCCGCGGTTTTATTGCTGGCGGCATTTTGTATCTTTAAGGGAACGGCTCCGTCGGATACCACGATAGCCCTTCACTCGACAGTATGCGAGATCACAGGGGACATTGACATGGCATATTCTTTAACGATACCTTACACGTATGAGAGATCGTATGACCTGGATAATGTCGATGTCATGATAGCATCGGACCATATAATTGCCATGGGAGCAGGCTGTAAGACTTTCGTAAAACCGCTTACTGCGAGAGTGTATCCGGCGAAGTGTATTGAAGAGCAACATGTCTTATGGAACGATACGGCAGGGATGAGAGAATACCTGAACAGGACATATGGCGCTACGGGAACCGATGAGCTTCCGCTTGACGATCATAGCTTTAAAAAATTCCGGGGCATTATGGAAAAAGCTGCAGAAAGCATGATAATGGATCCTTTGAAGATATCGGGCAAAGACGGGCTGACCATTGAAAAAACGTTCATCCATGTCAGGGACCCCGGGCAAAATATCAGGAGGGAGGGCTTTGTTTTCATTAGTACGCGATGATAGTGCCATGACAGGCCCCTACACCGACATCCCTGCCGTAAGCATGGTCGCCATAGGCATGATCTTATTCTGTTACATTGTGATGATGGCCTATTCTTCATACATGTCTGGCGTATACTATGCTACGACAAAAGACGACATCAGGGCAATCGCCAGTATCGTGCTTCATGATCCCGCGATCGCTTTCGAAGGGCATCCTGGCGTCCTTGACGCCGTAAGGATGGACGGCGTGAAAGACCATTTTTATCCGGGTATCGGTTATCCCGGCTCAACAGTGACAGCTGTCATAAACGCCGGGGAATATTCCTGGGAATTCGGAAAAGAGGCAAAGGGAAAGTCGATAAGTTATATGCTGCCGGTATCCGTCAGGCTGAATGAAGCTCGGTGCATTCCGGGGACGCTCACGGTTACGATGTGGGAGGAGGGCTGATGGACGACCTCGGATATTCCACGATGATGGACGCTATAATGTTCCTGTCCATGGTATCTGTCTGCGCGCTCATATTAAGCCCTGCGATATTCAGCGATAGAAGGGAGATGTCGACTTCTGAGGCATCTCTTAGAAAGCTCGCTTCATCCACCCTGCTATCTATGGAAAGCGCGAGAGCGGACTATTTTGAGCACAGGATCATGGGGGACCTGGCTGATGAAATTGCCGGCATAGGTGCAGACTCATACCTGTACAGGGAAATGACTAGCACGCTGCTCGGAAGGGGCAGCAGGCACAAGACCGTAATGGAGATAGCCGCCGAGAACGCCGCATGCCAGTTCAAGATCCGGGCCGGCGAGCGAACGCTGAGGCTAAACCCGTTCACAGGAGATTATGATAGAGCCGCCGTAGAGATGCTGGAGAGCTTTATCTCAGGATGCGTTGATAGCAGGTTTTCATACCAATTCACGTTAACATGGTCACCGTTCCCCGGGGTCCCTTTCGAAGGTTCTGTGACAGCAGGCGAGACTGCGCCGAATGGAGCCGTATCCGCAGGCACATATGTCACGATGCCTTATGCGACAAATATCAATAAAGAGAGCATTAAGACGCTTATCGCCCCGGAGCTCGATGATATTGAGAATAGCATAGAGGCGTACAAAGAACACGAAGATGACGATAGGCTCCGGAACGATATTAGAAGAGGGCTGGAGAAAAGCTTAGAAAAAACCGCAGATGCAGCCGTTAATGAAGTATGGCAAAACACAATAGGCCGCATAAACGTCAATAATAGCCGGTTCAGGCTTCCCGACGCGTTTTTAACGAACAATACTGAAGAGATGAACTTTACGGCACATTTTCCCGAAATTAAAGATGCACTATGCTCGATGGTAGTGATGCAAAACTCCCTGAGACTTGACAGTCTTTCCGAAGAGTTGGCCATGGACATAGAGAGCGGTTCGATTGACGGGAAAAATGCCGGAGAACGCATAGTTTCCTGGTTGTCCTCAATGTACGAGCCTGCGAGGGCAAGGGCATGCCTCTACATATGGGTGGACTCTCATGTCGCTTAAGGAAGATGATTCTGCCAGGGTACCGTTCGCTATCATAGGCATTATTATGATAATCATGTCCGCCGCCATTTCTGCATACCTTATGAAGATGGAGTCGCAGGAGATATCAAGGGCTCAACTGGACGAAAAGGACGCGATGCTTAACGATGCCATATCTTTCGCCGTGGCAGATATAGACCTCGCGTTAAATTATGCGGGCATGTATGCCGAATCCGAGATCGGGTTAAGGCCGGTGGCTAACAGGTCGGCTTCAAGCCCGTTATACGGGTCTCCTGATAAGGTGAACATGGACAGGATCAAATACCTGACACATAAGAGGCTTTCAGATCACCTTAAGTCTAATTACGGTAAAAACTCATTCGTATATGGCGACTATGCGATCGAGGCGTATCTGACCGGAGGATATTCTTCCCTGAACATCGAGCCCGTGAACATGAGCATGGAGCGCATAGTCGACAGCCCTGTCATTAAGTGTGACGAGGAATATGCTGCATACTATATCATTTCTGCCCCCGTGAGAATAAACATCAAAGAACAGGGGTCTGACCTTTGCCATATCGAGGACCATACGGCCAGGGCGCTGATAACGTCTCGCTACCCCCTTATGAAGCAGCTTTGCGAGGAGTACGAAAAGCGTCTCGCAGGCGACGCGTTCTTCATAGACATGACAGGAGCGTCCTTCGCATACACTCTGGCAAGAGGATATAGCCAGTATGTGACCACCGAGCCGATGAACATCGTTGATAATTCTCATCTGGAGCTCATAGTGAACGGGGCGTCTCTTCTGGAGCAGGGATTCGTGTTTAACTCCGTCGACCCGTTAAGCCTGGCGTCGTTAACTGTAGAGACCGCTGAGAGCGTTTCGAAGACACCGCAGGACAGGTATGGTCATGTGAACCAGTATAACTTTTCAAAGAACTCGATGGACAGCGTACAAAATTACGGAGAAGACACCGAATATAGCCGGGAATATGGTTTTAACGCGGACAGGATCATCGATTCCGCGTTCGTGAACGCGCTAAAAGGCCCGGGCATCAGGAATACTATAGATTCCGCATACACTTGCGAGATGCACATAGAGATCAAAAGGGATACTAAGGGAAATACAAGCAGCCCATATGTAAAAGAATTACTTGACCGTTCACTATACCCGGACACGGAATTGCCTGTGCTTGCCATGGAAAAGTGGTCGGTGAGCGACAGCGGAAAAAATGAGATCGTGACACTTGAGTATGTAGCGGATGACTATCGGCTTGCACAATACGGGGGTGATGTATGCTCCCCATTTATATCAGGCAGTTATTCGGGCCGTAAGGACGTGAACATGGAGGCCTCAGTGGATAGCTATAAGGAGGCTATCGGCTTTGGCTCGAAGATCGATAACATCCTATCGGATAAAGGGCTATACCCGGATGGTTCGAGCGCCTTTAAACGCAGCTTCTCGGTAAAGCGGGACATGTGGGTGGAATGCGCTGCAAAGGATGAACTCTATGAGCTGTCAGGGCAGCTTAAAAAGGACGTCTCGGTCACGATAAGGTCCGACGGCTATGCGTCGCCGCAGGAAATGCTCGCGGAAGCCTCGACGAAGATGGAAAAGGAGTTCAACGCACGCTACGGGCAATATCTTCTGAAAGAAAAGTATACGGAAGGAGATCTCTTCAAGACATGCGGTGCAAAATCACTCTTTAATATCAGAAGATCCTTCCTTGAAGACATTAAGGCAGGGCTTAACGACTCATCGGCGTCGTCCGCATCTTCCTTAGAAAGTTCGATAGACAGTGAAATGGGAAAGTACACTGGTTCCATGAACTCCTCTAGCCTTTCAAGAAATGCCGGCGTATCCAAAAATTTCCTCACGAACAACCTTTACATACCTTTTGGCCTGGCGATGAACCTGTCCAGCGATAATTCCATGGACGGGAACTATTCATGGAGCGAAAAGGTCACTATTGCAGTGAACCAGAAGCCGGATTATCTGTGCACGGTACCTTATGTCGATCCGGCTACCGGTTATGCTTCATATCCGCTAAAAGTAAGGAACATATGCATCTTCACAATACCGTGCGATCCTGACTCTGTGGCCGGTACCGGGAATGCGATACTCGACGGTATCGATTCCGTGCTTGAAGCTTCAGGGGACGTCTCAAACGATACGGTGTCGGTTAATTCCAGGGAGGTCGCAAGCCGCGTTTCTATTGATGCGGTATTGATGATGAAGGAGGAGATCGGTGCTGCCCTGCTCACCGATATGGAGATGTGCGGGGCGGTATCCGAAAGAGACATCGATAATGCCGTTGAGGATTCTATCAAAGGCTTAACTTCGTCAGAGATCATCAAAGGCCTGAAAAACGGCATCATACAGCAGGACATCGCCAGGTCGCTGTCAGACCGGGCCTGCGAAGAGATCCGTAAGAGGGCAGGCGCAGAAAAAGAATATTGTGATTATATACGAGAAAAAACGCGAATCGTCGTCCTGGATGCATGTGACAGGGCGGTCTCTTATGCATTATCGGAAAATGGCAGTGCCATAGAGAATAATTTTAAAGATTTCATCGCGGCCGGGGAGAGGTCAATAGAGAAAGAAAGCGTTAAGGCTGCTTTAAGATCGATACCTATGGGGATGCCTTTGCTCCCCCCGTACGGGTACTGGGCGACGCTTAACGTATGGTACATAGAGGTCGACGGCGAGATACCTGTTTTCACGGTCTATGATGCCGACTGCGAGCCTGTGCCGGACCCCCTGTTCGGCCATGAGGCCGTGTCATATACCCGGCAGAGAGACCTGGGTATCGACGATGGCTACGGGATACTCGGTTACAATGAGCCGATCAGGTTCCATACTGAAACATCGACGTTCATCCTGGTGCCTCCCGGAAAAGCGGGCGCAGGGGACAGAATAGGCGGATGGGATGAAAAAAGTCCCGGCTACATTTCAGCCGGCTAGGGACGGCAACATGGCGAAATATATCAAAGCAGCGGCCATCCTGGTGTTCGGATCGCTTTTATGCATATTATGCTGTCAGGCCGGGGCCGCCTCCATCAAGGCATATTGCGACGGGACCGAGGCCACGGTGGATAATATCAGTATTGTTACAGGACAGAGATTTACCGTAGATGTTCATATCACGGTCTCGAGTGATGCGACTATCTACCTGATGCTCTATGAGCCGGGCTACATAGACGCTTATAGGCGTGTCAGCGGAGATAAGACAGGCGCAGTTATCGTCTCAAAGTCCGGAGGAGGGGTCACGTCCCGCTACAGGTGGACTCTAGCCCCGAGCGGCAAGTGGACTAATGGGACTGCGCCTGTGAATGTGGCATACAAAATACTTGAGGACAGGGACGGGAGCCTTACAAAAAAGCTGACATATGGCGACTTTACCGTTGTGAACTATTATATTACCGGCGATAGTGGCAATAATATCGAAATAGCCGCAGTGCTGGCGGCAATCTGTATAGCCATAATGGCGGTATGCCTGAGGTTGTTGCTTCTGGCCTAGCGCTTTGCCAGGTCATAAAAATATTTTATCTTAGAGCTGTGCTCGATCATCGCCGTAGTGTTAAAACAGTCCCTCAGGTCGGGACCTATGGCGAAAGACCCGTGTCCCCTGTTAACTACGCCTTTTACTTTGTGAGACGCGAATATGCCGGTTAAAGCGTCATACAGCTCTTTTGACCCGGACTCGCCGTCCACGATAGGTATGGTGTTTAGGAAGGGGAGCCCTTCGCTATCCAGCGGCCTGATCTCGCTCTCGCATAAAAGCGACTCGATTATGGCGAACTGCGGGTGAGCGTGGATAATTGCCCGGGCGTCGGTCGCCAGGTATATCGCCTGATGGCTGGTGGTCTCCGATGACGCTTCAGGAGGTATCCTTGAGGATGCAATGCTGACCTCTATCACGTCCTCTGGCCCCTCGATCTCGTCTAAAAATACTCCGGTCTTTTTGATCATCAAGCCCTTTTCAGTGCGAACGCTTATGTTGCCAAACCTGGATGCCACAAGGTTATTCTGTGCCAGTTTTTTCCCCCAGTAAGAGATCTCTTGCCACATCATATCCCCATAAAGCACGCATAATATTATAATTATGCGGTCTTAATGTATTATGGAAGGGGATAGTATATGCGGTATTCCAGTGGAAACAAGGGGGTTGTGCGGGCATCATGGTCTCACATTTAAAAGCATGGAAAGATGAGTATACTCGAGCCACATGGCGCGGGCCATATAACATCGACCATATGAAAAAATATCTGGCCGGAGGCGCAAAAATACTGGACATCGGATGCGGCAACGGCAAGCTATTGATACCCCTTGTTAGGGCAGGGTTCAACGTCATAGGTATAGACCTTAGCAGGGCAGGCCTGTTAACTATCCAGCATCCGGGGTGCCTCATTCAGGGTGATGCGATAAACCTTCCTTTTAAGGATGAGGCTTTTGACGCGGTAGTATGCTATGACCTTATCCAGCATCTGCTTGAAGAGGAACGCGATCGGGCCATAAGGGAGATCCGAAGAGTGCTGGTGCCTGAAGGCACGCTTTTTTTGGAAGTGTTCGGAAATAAGGATATGAGATATGGCGGCACTCTTGTCGAGCCGGACACGTTCAGGAGGCAGACCGGCATTATATACCACTACTTTAGCGAGGAAGAGATCAAGTCCGCCCTTAAAGATTTCACGATATTAAGTTTGGAAAGCATCACCACTGTCAAGATGTTCCACGGGGAGAACTTTACCCGCCACAGGATCACTGCCATAGCTCAAAAATAGGCCCAAAATTTTTGTAGTGCAACCATTAGTTTACGATATTACAGTAATTATAATATTCTTGAGCGCATGCTAGATTATTTTAAATATGAGGCGGACTAATGGTATGTAGCTATGAGCAGTAGAGGGTGACCCCGGAAAATGGACATTATGGACAGCTTATATGGCTTTTTCGGCACTTCTGACGTGAAGATCGTTGCAGCGGATATTTTAGTGGCGGTCGTGCTTGCCGTTTCTATAACTTATCTTGTCCTGGAGGTTTTAAGGATCATTTCTGAATATACCAGAAAAGAAGAACTTGTCGAAGAAACGATAGAGAATGCGCCTGTAGCCGAATCACTTCCGGAGAAAGTAGAGGTCATCAGCCCCCCGGAAAAGCCGGTCGTATCCATAAGGCCTGTCATAGAGGTCCTTAAAGGCACTCTTCAGGAAAGCACTAAGGCCATAGTGGATAAATATGAGCTTGAATCCCTTACGATAGCATCTTACGACGGGCTTCCCATCACGTCGACAGCCGGGACCCCCGACGAAGAAGCTGCGATCTATACGAATAAGTATAATGAGATCAAGAAGACACAAAATTCGTACTTTTTCATAGAAGAAGAGAACATACACCTTTATGAGTTTGAGAGCGGCTCGTCGAAACTGGTCGGGGTCGCAAAGAAGAAGGGAAAGATGTCTCCAGAGGAAATAAAGGGGTTAAAAGAGGATACTAAAAAGATCATTGATAACTTTGCCACTGTAAACAAAAAGAGCACGATATAAGGGAATAAATAATTATTTTTTTATAGTTAACGATCTTTGACGCCTCCGCGTTTTAATGAGCACCGTATTATGCCTTTTTTATTGATATCCGATAGGCCGGCAGATACTAAAAAACACAAAGTTACATCCAAAAAATGCCGAAATTAGATGCTCTTTGAGCCTTTATCATGACAAGGATATTATACTGTCAGGTGAATCTGACATATGTAATCGTCAGGAAACGGAGAACGGATAATGGATACATCACGTATCGACACGATAACCTTTGACCTCTGGAATACACTCATATCGCATGACGAGCTTTACGATGAAAGCATTCGCCGGGCGAGGACAGAAGGCATTATGGAGGCCCTTAAGGATAAGGGCATCATCGTCGGGATGGAGGACCTTGAAAGAGCTCATGAGCTTTCGGGACAAAAATTACTGGAGAAATGGTCCGATGACATAGACGTGGATGTCGATGGACAGCTCGAGATATTTCTTAGATGCCTGAACGTCGACCCGTCCCCTGATAATATGATGGCGATCGAAAGCCCGTATACGGACGCAGTGTTAAAAGTAAATCCATACCTCGTGGATGGAGCCGTTGAGGCTGTGTGCGATATGAAAGAAAGAGGGTACAGGATAGCGCTCATATCAAATACAGGGCGCACCCCTGGAAAAGCCATGAGGAAGGTCATGAAAAATTTCGGCCTGCTGGATCTCTTCGATGTTACAGTTTTCTCAAATGAGGCGGGCTATCAAAAGCCACATAAAAAGATCTTTGAGATGACCCTGGAGATGATAGGCTCCTTACCGTCGAAGGCCGTACATATCGGAGACCATAGCGTGCTCGATGTGCTGGGAGCGAGACGTATGGGCATGAAGTCGGTCAGGGTCATGAAGCATGCCAAAAAGGACGACGGCTATCACGAGCCGGATATTTATATTGATGACATCACCGGGCTTCCGGAAGCCATTACAAAACTGGAAAAATGATACCGGGACCGGCATCGGGCAGTACGGGAACATATATCAGGATAACGTCACTCTTTTTTTAGAGATAAAGGGCAGATAATGCCCCGATTCTCATATAAGTCAGCCGAAGGGATTTAAATCATCCGGGATAATTATTCGTTGTCTGGAGCGGGGAAATGATCAACACGGTAACGTTTGACGTATGGAACACTCTTCTAATCCATGAGTTCTACGATGAGAGGATGAAGTTTGCCAGGATGGAGTGCATAAGGTCGGCGATGAATAAAGCTGGCTTTGACTTTTCTTTTAAAGACATGGAAAAGGCATACGAGCATACCGAAAACTGCCTCATGGAGCTATGGAGCCGGGAAAGGGACCTGGATCTTGACGGCCATTTAAAGCTATTCCTCGAAGGGCTCGGCATTTCCAGATATGACGGATACGTTGAGATGATCAGAAAGCCCTATTCACAGGTCTTGCTTCGTTTCTCGCCCGGTGCCATCGATGGCGCCGAGGATTTGCTCAGGACGTTAAAAAGCAAAGGCTACAGGATAGGTTTGATATCGAATACCGGGCGGACTCCTGGCATAACGATGAGGATATTACTTGACAGGATGGGTCTTTCCCGGTATTTTGACTCGATGACATTCTCGAACGAGGTCGGGTACATTAAACCGAACAAAAAGATATTTGAGATGTCCCTGGCGAATTTCGGGATAAGCCCGCAGGAGTGCGTGCACGTCGGAGACAGTATGCTGCTCGACGTTTATGGCGCAAAGTCATGCGGCATGAAGACAATACATTTCACAAAATATTCAGCCGAGTTCGAGAAGTATGCCCAAAAATACTATAACGCGAAGGGCAGGCACGAAGATCCTGATGAAGTTGTAGGATCGCTGCCCGAGGTGAGCGATGCTATCCGGCGCCTGGGAGGGCCATAGCAGCCGGTCCCATAAGTTACTATGTATATATCGATTTGCCTTTGATCAGTTCCTTCACAAAGGCAACTAAGGGCACGGTTTTTTCACCACGAAGCGCACGAAGGCGAACAGGAACACAAAGGACTTTTTTAGAAAATTATCATATTGGAAAAAATTTGTGGTCCTTGTTCGCCTTCGTGCGCTTCGTGGTAAAAATGGTGGACCTTCGAGCCCTTAGAGCGCTCCCATGAAAAACTTTTAGATGGTTTCTTTAAAAGTGGGCATATAACATTTGTTCTGGTATCGATGTTCTGGCGTTGTTCCTGTCGGATGGCAGGTAGACACATAACCTCACAGAAACACGGAAACACAAAATTTTTTTTTAGAATTTAAGGGCACGAAATCTCAAAGATTTACTCACCAAACCACAAAGGGCCCTAGTATCACTGTCAACGCACCAACAGCCCAAACGCTCGGCTCAACGCACCAACCTGCTCTAATTCACCAACGCTAAAACAAGACCCGAACATTCTCCAAACCACTAAAGTTTAATATCCCGGTTTGTGTTCCCCTTGACCTATAGCAGGGATATTAGTCGTGTAAGCGTCAACCGTGCAGTTAAAATTTAGTGTTTTTGGAGAATGTTCGGGTCTTGTTTTAGCGTTGGTGACTTGGAGAGGTTAGTGCGTTGAGCCGAGCGTTAGGGATATTAGAGCATTGACAGTGATACTAGAACCCTTCGTGATTTAGTGAGAGAGATTTTGGGGTCTTTGATACCTTAAAAAATCATATAAAAAATTTTTGTGTTTCCAGTGTTCCCGTGCTTGTGTTTTTTGGGTTTGGTGTGTTGTTGGTTTTGGTTGTGGGGTAGAAAAGTGTTTTTATTGTTTTGAAGGTGGATTACATTCTTTTTTGGTATTTTATGAGAGAATGTAT
>NZ_PGCK01000017.1 GCF_021023085.1 Methanooceanicella nereidis
CACAGCTTCTCAAACCATTAATCAACAAAAACAATCGATTAATCAAAACACCAACAAAATATTAAGAAAAAGAAAACAACCACAACCCCTATCCAAACAACCAACTAAACACCATCACAACTACTGGGCACAATGGTACACCAGTTTCCACCACAAAGCGCTCAACGGGCACAAGGGAACACCAGTTTCCACCACAAAGCGCTCGAAGGCGAGTAAGGTCCACAAAATAATTTTTAAGTATACGATAATAGTCTAAAAAAGTTAGTCTAAAAAAGTCCTTCGTGAACCCTCGAGCCCCTGGAGCTCTTCGTGGTGAAAAACCCGTGTACAATGGTTACTTTTATGATAGACTTGATCAAAGATGAACTGACATATATAAAAGAATTGATACGAATTAATGAACTTACGGGATAGAGTACTAAGCGCATGAGAATTTCCAACTTTTCTAAGATCAGGGTAAACCGTTTATCGCAATGCAATGGCGGTCGTTTTTCTATCTGGTCCATATAAGCTTTTATCACAAAATCTATCAACTATAGGTGTCATTAGATTACCACAAAAGGTGTTAGAGATGGCAAGATATACTGTAGATGAGTTCATAAACAAGACATCTCAAAAGGATAAAGGCGAAGGATTATTCGAACTCGAGACAGATCGCCTGCTCGAGGTCAATCTCAACGGGATGATCTGGACCAAGATGGGTTCCATGGTAGCATATAACGGAGGCATCAAGTTCGAGCGTGAAGGCATGCTCGAGCACGGGCTGGAAAAATTCCTGAAAAAAGCTATCACGGGTGAAGGCGCGCACCTGATGAAAGCCGTCGGTAACGGAAAGCTGTACCTGGCGGACGAGGGTAAAAAGGTAATAATACTTAACCTCGAGAACGATTCGATCATAGTTAACGGCAATGATCTTCTGGCATTTGAACCGAGCTTAAACTATGACATCAAGATGATGAGAAGAGTATCGTCCATGATGGCCGGCGGAATGTTTAACGTAAAGCTTGAGGGCACGGGCATGGTGGCGATAACGTCCCATTATGAGCCTTTGACGCTTGTAGTGACTCCGGAAAGGCCTGTTATGACCGACCCCAATGCTACGGTAGCATGGTCAGGCAACCTTATGCCGGACTTAAGGACGGACATTACATTTAAGACGATTTTAGGCCGCGGCAGCGGCGAGTCATTCCAGATGGAGTTCAGGGGCAGCGGCTTCGTAGTCGTCCAGCCTTATGAAGAAGTATACTTTCAAACGACAACATCCGGATAAAAGCGGTATCGGTCCCATGGCGGGATCGATAGACATTTTCACCTGACGTGATAAGGTCCCGGGTTGATACGCATCAAACCCGGAATTTTTTATTGACTTAATTCCCTTTTTTAATGGCTGACATCGCACATTATACGCCCCATATGCATCAGTAATAATTATATTATTTTGAATATATTAATTAAAAGTGCTTTTAGGCATAGATGATGCAAATGGCATTCGATCTTGTTAAAAAGGCCATAAAAGACGTTGATAAGTACATACAGGACATACAGCTTGCCATTCATGAGAAGAAAGACATCTTCATCCATGGAAATTTCAGATATTCAGGGTTCTTAAAGAATAATTATCCCCTGTTCATAATACTGGGCATATTCGGGACTGTTACCGGCTACCTCAATATGTTTTTAAAAGAAGAGACAATGCGCCCTCTGAATGATACGCTTAGCGGCCAGGTGCCCGGATTAAACCTGAACCTGACGCTGGCTAACGCCACAAGGACGCTAAATGAGTCAATAGGCGGGCAGATCTACACGATACCCTTACTGAACGCCACATCGAGGGTGCAGATATTGCTTAGCACCCTGCCGTCAAAGCAAGCCGACCTGATCATAGGCGTCGTCACTTCGCTCCTGCTTTTTGTGATAGTCGCTGTGGTCATATTATGGGAGGCGATGGTCTATACGGAAAGTGTCAGCGGACCGTCCGGAAGCCACTTTAGCTTCGTCATGAGACTGTCGTTCGTATTATTGTTCGGCTTGCTTATCGTAGTGTTCCTGTCTTACATATTAAGGAACTACGGTTTATTGATAAAGGGATTACTTGAAATAATATCCGGATCCCTCGGCGTTTATCTGATATTTATGCTCATAAAAAAATCAAAAGACCTTACTGCATGGCTGATCATGTTCCTGTGCGTTGACCTTGCAGTAATATCGTTGAAGCTATACGTTCCGTTCATCATTATTTTTATAAGGGTATTAGGCATTGCGTCACTGATCTTGCTTATTTTCTCGATACCGTTTATGATACGTGAGCGGATCACCGAACATATAAAACATATGTAAACAGATATCGGCAGGCGGACAATTATCGGAATATCATAAAGTAAATTTTTTAGGTAATGATATCAAAAAACTAAAAAAATTAGATAAAATTTTTTTATTTGAATATCTGATAGTATAAATTTTATACCATATACCTTAAAAGTTATATATAGGATATATCATTGTTTCATTGTGGTCCAATGAAACAGATCGCATCATGTAAAAATGCAGACACAGTTTACCCGGATAATTCCGGAGTTCATGCAATTCCAGTATTCGAGATCAAAAGGAAGAATTTTAACATTGCAGGGACATATCCTAAGGACCCGGATTGCAGAAGGGTGTCCAGCCTTTATGCGGACCACAGCACCTATGGCTGCGTTGACGCGGCAATACGGGAACCTGTACGGATCCTGAACGAGGAGTTCGGGCTTAATACTTTATGGTCCTGTGAAGGGCATGAGCCGGAATGGAAAGCCAACGGCGGCATATTAGGGTTCATGTATGATGAAAAGGGCAATGTCGTCGGACGATGCTCACAGGAGTCATATATAGCCCTCTCAGAGATGTATATTGAAAATGTGGATAAGTTCGTCTTATACCTGAGGTCTATCGGCTTTGGGGAAGGTTCCACGCTCAGGCCTTTATGCAAAGGCAAATATTATAGCGTCTACTTAAACTTCCCGAACGGGCATCTTGAATCGGACATCAAGTACGGGCCGGAATGTGAAACGGCAACGGTGTTTTTACGCGTGGGCCCGCATAACGTGAATATGGATAATGCGGGATGGAATGAGCATAACGGTACCCGGTTCAAGAACCTTTGCGAAGCAGTCTCGGGAAACCCCGCTTTCAGCCAGGAAGAATGGGACAGTATCAGGGATGCCGGATGGGAGATATGGTTAAATATAATTTCTAACTTCACCTGAAAAGCAGTATATCTCAAAAACCCTGGCACATGCTTAAACAATGCCGTTCATATCGGCTTATTTTAGAATTTTATCGTTTTAAATATTATTAGTGTTATTTATAAATCAATTAAATATTAATGTATATCTTGATCTGGTGGTGATATACATGCCTGAATTCTCAAATGCTTTTTCCGGTCTGGCGAACGATAGAAAACTAACCCATGAAGAGCTTATCCGCGCTATCCGCTATATGGTCGCTGCAGAATATGAGGCAGTACAATTATATGTGCAGTTAGCCGAATCTATTGATAATAAACTGGCACAGGCTGTGTTACGTGATGTTGCCGACGAGGAGATCGAACACGCCGGAGAGTTTTTAAGGCTCCTGAAGGAGCTGTCGCCGGAAGAGTATAAGAAATATGACGAAGGGGCCGAAGAAGTAGAGGAAATGATAAAAAAGGTTAAAAAATAGCTTATCATTTTTAATATTTTCCATTTTTCCCTGTCCGCTGCATTAACCTGTTTTATATATGTTAAGGTAAAATATTTCAATAATGGTAAGCGAGAACGATGAGAATAATGACCTGTTAAGCCGGTACAGGTCGATACTTACTTTAAAAGGATACAATGTATTGATACTAAGAGAGAATATCTTCGCTGCTATCGAGAGACTTCTTGCGGCTCGTGAGAAGCCGGACATAGTGATCATTGACGGTAGTAATAGAAAAGAAAATTATTCCGCCTCAATAAAAAAGGTCAATTGCGAGTTCCCCGAAATAGAGTTCGTGATCGTTGCCGACGACAAAGAACTGGAAAAAGAAATAAATGATAAGGGAGCTGAGTGCGTTTTTAAAAATCCCCGATCCCTTATGGCCATATTAAGAAAAAGATTTTAAGCCTATTGTTTCCAGACAGATGCCTTCTTTGTCCAGCTGCTGTCGGGGAATTTTGACTTCAGTTCGTCATGTGCCCGGTTCAGGTTTGACACGTCTTGAGATTTTTTATACAGGGCAACTCCCTTGTAGTACATCGCTTCAGGCACAAGCTCGGTTCCGGAGAACATATCTATGACCTTCTGGAAGCATTTTGAGGCCTTGTCAAAGTTCTCTTCCTTGAAAGCCAGTTTTCCTTCGCCTAAAGTCAATTGTGCCCTGAATTCATCCTGCGGAAGATATCCGACCCACCTGTATGCCTCGTTCCCGTTGTCGTCGGCGATTATGAATGTCGGTGTCCATTCGATGTTGAATCTCTTTTTAAGGTCCTGGACCTCCGGCTCGCTTACTTCATACATCTGGGGGACGAACCTGTCCTCAACATGGCTCATGACCTTTTTTTCCGGAAGTGTTTTCTGTATGGTCATCTGGCATCCGCTGCACATTTCCGAATGGAAGAACAGCAGTAAAAGCTTACCGGACCGTTTCGCCTCGTCCATTGCCTTATTAAAGTCACTGCCCCACCTGATCTTTTGCTCCATCATAGCTATTCACCAGAGTTACATGAACCTGTGTTAAAATAAAATTATGCAAAATTAAACATAAATATATTTATTATATAAAAATAAGCGATAGCACATCATATATAAGTTGCTTTAACCTCTACCGGCGTCACATTCCTGATAGATGGCAGTATCACTACGAACCTGCTGCCGTTCTCCATTTTACCAGGAACGCGATCCTCGACCCACACTTTGCCTCCAAAATGCGTGACCAGTGTATTGACAAGGTATAGGCCGATACCGCTGCCCTTGTCCTTACACGGGCCCTTATAAAGGCGGCCGAATATTTTTTCCTTTATATCATCGGGAATGCCCGGACCGTTATCCTCGACATATACTCCCAGGTATTCGTTACCGCCCTCAAAAAGGTGTTCAAGCACTATATTTATCTTAACATGCTTATCGGAATGCTTGATAGCATTGTCGATAAGGTTTGTAAAGACGTCCCTTAAAAGCTCGTTGGCAAGGACAAAACAGTTACAGCAGGGCTCGTAACTAATGGATACGCCCCTTATTGACTCGTCCTTATATTGTTGAGTGATGTCTCCCAGCATTTTTCCGAGATCGATCACGTCAGTCCTTAAGTTTGAATATTTCGCGCGCTGTATCTTCCTGACATTATCGATGAGCAGAGAGCTGTTTTTCATCATTTCCAGCGGCTTTGATATTAAGGGTTTATCCCCATCGTTCAGCTCGATCTTCTCATTGGCGATCTCAAGGTAGCCCATAGCTACATGGTTCATATTGTTAATGTCATGGGCCATAAGATCGAGGTATAGCTCGGCCTGCATCTTAGCATCCCTGAGCTCCTCCTCCGCCCTTTTACGCTCGGTTATGTCTATGCCCAGTTCCAGGACCAGCGGGGATCCGTCCAGGTCATAGAAAGGATAATCATATATCTGATAGGTCTTTCCTGAGTCGCTGGTCCATTCCCATGAAACCGGCTCTTTTGTAATAAATACCTCCATCGTCGGGCATATCTTGCTTGAATTCTCCCGATCGTGCAGGACCTGAAAACAAAACTTGCCTGCCGGCTCCCCGAAATTATCTATGAAATATTTATTTGCGAACTTTATAGTATGGTCCGGCCCCTGAAGGTATACGAAAGCAGGCAGAGAGTCAAGTAATGAGAATAACCTCTTGCTCTCAGCCTCGACAGCCTGTTCCGCCCTCTTATATTCCGTTATGTCTCGTATAGTCTCTATAGCGCCGATGACATTTCCGTGAGAGTCATACAGAGGAGTGGCTTTTGCCCAGATATATGTGCCACCTTTCAGATCAGGTATAAACACCTCTGCCACCAGCGTACTGTTTTGCTTATTAACGTAATCGTACTTTTCTTCTACCGATATGTCCGGATTTAACACAAGATCGATCAGCTTAGGCCTTCTTTCCCCGTAAAACGGGATCGAGTATTCGTATTCGCCTTTTCCCAGCATACTTGCCGACGACACACTCGTGATCTCCTCGATCGCCCGGTTCCATGTGATGACACGACCCTTACTGTCTACGACGAAGGTAGCGTCAGGCAGGAAGTTAATTATGTCGGATAGCTGCCTTTCTGAGTTTATGATCGCTTCTTCTATACGCTTACGTTCCTTGATCTCATCCTGAAGTACCTTATTAGCTTCTGCTAGCTCTGAGGTGCGATCGACGACTCTTTCTTCAAGTTCGTCACGAGCTTTAAGAAGCGCTTTTTCAGCCTCCACCCTTTCCGTGATGTCACGGCCGATCACGACAAGGCCTCTGCGGCTGCCGTCAGGATGGAAAAGCGGGACCTTGATGACATCAAAAACATCGACCGAGCCGTCAGGCTGCGGTATCATTTCCTCGCCATGAATTGTCGTACCTGTCTCCCATGTCTTCTCGTCGGACTCATAGCATCTGATGAACGCATCCAGGTAAAATGGGCTGTGCTTTGCCAGCTCCAGATCGGTCTTCCCTTTATAGTCAACGCCTTCAAGCCCGAAAAACTCCAGGTCGGACTTGTTGGATTCTATCCATCGGCCTTCTCCGTCCTTAAAGCATACCATATCCGGCATAGCATTTATCAACACACGCAGCTGTTCTTCGCTACTTCTCAGCGCATTTTCCGCACGCTTCTTGTCGTTGATCTCCGCGATCAATGCTTTATTGGCGTTTGCCAGTTCCCTGGTCCTTTCCTGTACCCTTAGCTCCAGTTCATCGCGGGTTTTACGAAGCTCTAACTCTGCTTTTTTCTTTTCCGTGATGTCCCTTGCGATCGATGATAAGCCGATAACTTTCCCTTCGCTGTCAAATACCGGGGCTATCGTAAGCGAAACTGTGATAATGCTGCCGTCCTTACGCCTGCGTATGGTCTCGTGATCGTCTATACGATTTCCTTTTCGGATATTATCAAGTATCCAGGATAATTCATCCTGTCGTGACGGAGGAATTATCACTGAAATATGCTTGCCGATAATCTCTTTTGACTTGAAGCCGTATATCCTTTCGGCGCCCAGGTTCCAGCTGGTCACTATGCCGTCAAGCGTCTTGCTCAAAATAGCATCATGAGAGGATTCTACAATGGTCGCCAGCAATGATTTTACCTTTTCTGCCGCCTTACGTTCCGATATGTCACGGACTATCGCAAGGACACTATCCTGCCCCTCGAAAATAATTCGTTTTAAGTTCACTTCGCCCCAAAAAGTCTCTCCTGTCTTTCGTTTAAAGTTCCACTCAAAAAATTGGGGCTCGCCAGCTGCAGCCTTTAATATCAGCGACATGGCGCTTTCCTGGCCATACGAAGGCTCGCCGGAGCTTAACTCCTCTACAGTATGCTTCAATAGTTCATCTCGCGTATAGCCGAACATCTTACAAGCTGCGTCGTTCGCGTCGATTATCCTGCCCGCAGATATTTCATGGATATATATGCCCTCATTGGCAGAATCATATATGGTCCGATAGTCGGATCCTGATGGTTTGACCTGGGCGATGCCTTTGTGCGCGGATTTTTTAGGATTTTCTTTCTTGACCAATTTTAATACGTCCGATAGGGTTACGTTTTAGAATCCAGTATAACCAGAATAATGCCCGGTCATTATCCAAAATATATTATTTATAGTAAGTTAATATCAATATAATCCAAATAATCAAATATTTTCTTCCCGCATATTTTGGAGAGGTATTATTTTCAGAGCGGGAGCCATAATTATTAATGCTTAATGACGCAGGATAATCGTTTAGATAACCATGAGCCGCCCGCCTGAAAAAATAAGGAAAATGTCAGCCGATGACCTGATAGATCTTTTAAGATCGTCTTCCGTTCCCGAGAATAAAGATGGTATGAAAAGATTCGGGATAAATGTTGATAATGCCCTTGGCACACCAATGCCGGTAGTAAGAAAGATCGCAAAGGAGAACGGGAAAGACCACGGCATTGCCCTGAAGTTATGGGATTCTGGCATACATGAGGCGCGAATACTGGCTTCCCTGACAGACGACCCGATGATGGTGACAGAGGAACAGATGAATAAATGGGTAAGCGAGTTTGACTCCTGGGATATATGTGACCAGGTCTGCTCGAACCTGTTCGATAAGACCGGACGTGCATATGAAAAATGCATGGAATGGACGGACGATGAGCGCGAGTTCGTGAAAAGGGCGGGATTTGTGATGATGGCCGTTTTGGCGGTCCATGATAAAAAGGCCGACGATGAAAAGTTCAAAATGTTCTTTCCTGTAATAATGAAGGGTGCGGCGGATGAGAGGAACTTTGTGAAGAAAGCCGTCAACTGGGCATTGAGGCAGATCGGCAAGAGAAGCGCGGAGCTTAACGCGGGATCGGTACGCGTCGCAAAGGCACTCAAGGAGACAAAAAGTAAAAGCGCAAGATGGATAGGCAGCGATGCCCTGAGGGAACTTGAAAGCGAAAGGGTCCGTAAAAAACTGGGAATATAGGACCTATATACAAAAAATATATTAGGGAGATACGCCGGTATAGTAGGACTCGAAGGTCATATATATCGGCAGGCGATACCATAAGCGCTGATACGGAATATCTTAAAAAATATAACGCCGAGACATACAACGAGGCGTCAGAGATCTATGATTCCTATAAAGGATTGTTTTTCCCATATCTTTTTGGCAGGATAAGAGAGATAATCGAAAATAGATTTACCCCAATGCTCAAGCCAGGAGCCAGGGTCCTGGACATCGGCTGCGGCACGGGACAGCAAACCATGTACTTTAAAGAAAAAGGCTTCGATGTCGTGGGAGTGGACATAAGTAAAGGCCTTGTAAAGGTCGCTAATAAGAAATTACAGGACAATAAATGCATAGTATCTGATGCATGCAAGCTCCCGTTCCGGGACTCAAGCTTTGATGCGATATCGAGCGCGGGAAGCACCCTTAACCATATACCCGACTATCACTGCTTTTTCGAGGAGATATGCAGAGTTTTGAAGCCGGGAGGGGTCGTGTTCCTGGAGTCCGACAATAAGTGGAGAATGGATATGTTCTGGTGCCTGGCAAGCTCCATGACAGGCGATTCGCTTGACTATCACGAAAAGCTTGAAAATGTCCTGGGCTATTTTAAGCGTCCGATAAGCCAGGGATACCCATATGTGTTCCCCCTGTCGTTCAGCGAAGAGAAGATCCGCATGCTACACTTACGGACATTCACGTACCGGGAACTTGAGAAAGAGTTTTTCAGGCGAGGCTGTAGCATCAATTCAGTGTACGGAATACATTCAGTGACGAACCTTATCCCGAGCCCGTTAATGCTGAAGGATAATCCCGGAAAGCTGTGCAGTGGCATATTCAATATGCTTAGCCCTGTCGAGGATATTACCTACGGCACATGGCCGGTGAACAGGCTTGGCATGAGCATTGTTGTCATCGCAAAGAAAAGCTGACACCGATAGACTATTATTTTTTACGTACAAAGATACCAGTGTGCATATTGTCCGCCTGAAGGTCACAGGAAGGGTCCCGGGAGACGGTGAATACTGGCTGCTCACGAAATGCTACCCTGAAATGATAGGATTTCCGCAGGAAAACTGCGCGTTCATGTTCAGGAACGACTGCGCAGGGTTCGAGGTAGTATACAGCAGGCTAAGTTTTGACAAAGCCTTCGACCTGGAAAAACTATTAAAGAACGCATATCAGGGAGAGGCATTGATAGTGATGCGTTAAGCTAAAAAAACTCTCACCTTTTACAGGCTATAAAAATAATTGGCTTTCCCGCGTTTTTTGTTTTTTTCTACGCCAGGGATGTTCGAACTGTGATACCCTTTACTCAAGGTGTCGTTTTCCGGTATGGATATATCCGTGTCAACCAGCTATATGGCCTTATCGAGTTTTGTCAATGAGATCGCATTTGTAATATCTTTCTGTACGGCTTCATATCTTGCCGATAGAACGCCGATATTCTTAATCACGCGGGAAAGATATTCTTCTACGGTCACATCACCCTTCAGTCTCATGGCAATATCACAGGATTCGCTGGAAATGCTAGCCTCAGGCATGTAAAAAGCATGCGATTTCCGCGTATATAGCACATACCTATTTTGACTGTATGTAAGTAAAAAATAAGGTACGTATATTTAGGAAATATAAAATTTATCTCGCTGCTTTTGACAGCTCATCGAAAAGTGAGTCCATGCAGCCTTTCATTTCCTGGGCGACATCTGCGATGGATAAGACACCGACTACCTTGTTGCTCTCGTTGATGACCGGCACGCGCCTGATCCGGCTCTCGCCCAGCGTCTTTATGACATCCATGACGTCACTATCCTCTTTGCAGGTGATGATGTCCTTTGACATGAATTCGCGGATAGAGACCTTTGACGGATCTTTTCCTTCTGCTACGACCTTGGTCACGATCGCCCGGTCGGTTATCAGGCCTTTTATCTCGCCGTTTTCTACTATCATCACCATACCAACGTTAGCGTCTTTCATCTGTTTGGCCGCTTTTGCCGCCGTCTCCTTCCCATCTACCGTTATGATATTTTTGGTCATAACATCTTTTATTCTCAATTTTTATGCCCCCATAAATAAAATAGACTTAATCCCCAAGGATATTATATTGACCCGTTTTTTATACGCAAAAGGACAGTTCGATTAATTTTTATTCAGCACAGATACATGGTTCCCGGTAACTTCATATAATCGGGCTCAGAGTGTAAATAGCGGGTGATAAAATGAAGAGATATTTCGCAATCATGATATTGATCATGGCAGCTATTATGATGACAGGATGTGCTTCGCCGGAAGTATCGCCTACACCGGCACCCACCATTACGCCAGCGCCGACATCGGTGCCATCGCCCACTTTGATCGGGGGCAGCGATGAAGCTCACGTCGCATTCTACTACAACTTAAGGTCTACGCCTTATTATGCAGGTCTGGAAGCACAGCCGGGCAAAAAGCTCTATTTACTGGACGTCAGCATAAGCTCGGATAAGCCCGTACAGGCATCTGCGGAATGGTTCAGGATAGATTACAGACGTAACGCGACGGATGATATAGTTCCGTATTATCCGATCACATACGAATTCGATGCTACCGAAATGGGACCTGATACCGGTGTAGTAACTGGAAGGTTCATATTTGAGCTGCCGGACCCGACATCGTCTGAGTTCACGATGCAGCCGGTATACGATCCGCCGGAGCCGGAAAATCAGGTAGGACCCTATAAGGTATATGATGAGGTATATGGTGTAAAGGGATTGATGTAACATCCCTTATTTTTCTTTTAGGATCGATAACCGGGATCGTGCTTCGAACACGGTAATGGTATGATTTATAAGACATGAACGATATTTCAACTAGCATGAGCGATTTCGCAGAGGAGATCTTTAGCTTATTAGGTAATCCTAACGATAGCCTCCGCCTTTCTTCGCTTGTCGACTCTTTTGAGCTAAAGGGCGACGGCGGCGAAGTGCCGGAGATCATCGTGAACGTTAAAAAAGATACGCCACCACTGGACGTAAAATGGATAGAGGACACATTATCCGATTATGACATGTTTTACAAATTCATCATTGTACGTTGAAAAGGTCCTTACAGGCGTAACCTGTGAGTGCCTGACCCCCTTATTGATCGATCCTGTTAAGTAGTCGTAGCGGCTGCGGTCAGGGATCTCCATTTTTTCTGGACTTCAACCTATTTAGAGTTTCGCCAAATGCCGAATCGATCCCGGATACATCATCCTCGTTATAGTAGTCTATTATCTGCAGGAGCCCGACGATAGTATCGGCGCATTCCTTCACGACTTCCCTGTCGCTGCCGCGGGATATCGCCCTGACCACTTCCCCGAGTTCCTCTGCCGTAAAAGCGGCCTTTATCAGCGCATCGTCTTTTGAGCGTATCACATAATCATCCGGCAGGCTTGACCTGATCTCCAGGATCAGCCTCTCGATCGTGTATGACATAAAGTGAAAATTGTATTTTGATCTTATAAGGATATGTCCTCGCAAAAAAAGACGTTTTTCAGGCCCATCAAATCAAAAATATGGGAATAGGGGAACATTCGTCCCCCCACCTTATTTGTGGCAAATCAGACAGTGTCAGCAGAAGTATACACCGCCGGGCCCGGGCACGGGGATGCCAAACACCAGGCTGTTCAACGGACGAAGTCCGAAAGCCGTAGATGTTATGACAGAGCTTTCCCCATAGTCCTGTGCCACTACGTTACCTCCGACACCGCTCTGAGCAAGACCTCCTATGCCTCCGCAGGGGCTACATGGATATCCGAATGGACCGAAAGCCCCGCTATAGAACGAATCTCCTGAAGTTATCGCCCCGGAACCGCCTGTCAGAATCTTAGTTTCTGAAAACCCGGTGCCGATAGCGCTGTATGGTATCGCCTGATTCACTGCTCCGCCGAGGTATGGGCCCAGGTAACTTGGTCCGACCCACGCGCACGCAGGCATACTCAAAGCTATCATAAAAAGTCCGATTAGTGCCAGCACCACAGATCTCTTCACCTTACTCATAAACATCCCCCTCTATAACATGCGTAAATATAAAAAATAGAGATAAATATATTATCGCCTTAAGGCGCAATTATTAGCGATACTCCCGCATATATTAACAGTGAAGTGCCATTGCAGGCTGATATATCGTATCTGTAAAACGATGGCTTTTTGTACAAATAATTGATATTCCAGGGATATTTATACAGGATATTTCAAATTTTGGGAAAATAAAATATAATCTTAACATTTTAAAGATAAATATTTATAAGCGTAAATTTTATTAAGCGGTCCATAAATAGATATACCGGGTATTGTTGTGTCAATAACGACCGAAGATGATTGGCGACAGGATAGCATAAGCTCCTTATACAGGGATATGATGCAGTATGCTTACGATGTCCAGGATGGTAAAAAGGAATTCGTCCCGGACGAGTTCGTTGAGATCATGCAAAGTTTCGGAGAACGTATGGCGATTATGGTCTATATGACAGAGAAATACGCCTGTGTACGGGATGAAATTAAGCTGAAGCCCATCATGATAAAAAATTAAAATGTTATGTGCAGAACAACTGGTCTATATCCAGGATCTTTTTTCCTTCATAGTCCATAGTGACATCCCATTGAAGACCCTCGCCGATCCTGACCTTCCACGCATCATCATTACCGTACCGCGTCTTTTCTATGCTCCTGATATCGCCCTCGCTCACAATATAGTACATAGGTTGTCCGGCAATATTGTAATAGGTAATGTTCATACCTATCAGTTGGTCTTTTATATTTTCTTCATGGTTATCCGGGCCAGACACCATAGATGCGGCCAATAACAGTACGGAAGCTACGAGCAATGCCGCACATGAGTAAATGAATATTTTACCTTTTCCCGACATACTTCACCTGATACATGGAACGTTTATAAAGATAAATAACTTGTTTAAGCTACAGGCCGGCCCGTAGTCATGTTTTTATATCATGTATGGCGAGACATGCTTATAATTTTTTATAATAATTAAACGGTCTATGAATATCAGAAAAATATAATAGCTAATAGAGAATGGCATAAAACAGTATGCATAAAAATTGATGAGTGGGTATTTTTATGATGGATAAGTTCAGTGCAGACAGGTATATCATGGAGCAAAAAATGCTCTCCATAGGTAAAAAATACTATATCAAAGACCAGCATGGCAATAACCTCTTTTTCGCCAGGATGGAGAAATTTAAGCTAAAGCCAAAAATATTCGTATACAACGATGACTCCAGGACCGAGGAGATCCTGGCAATAGCGCCAAGGAACATCATAGACTTTAACGCGACATACGATGTCATAGATTCCAGGACAGGTGAGAGGGTCGGCTCTTTTAGGAGAGATGGCGTAAGAAGCTTATTCCAGAACAAATGGAACATAATGGACGCGAACGGGAATATAATAGGCAGTGCCCAGGAGACAGGCATAATGGCCCTGGTCAGGCGGTTCATCGTCAACTGGAAGCTTGACTTCGAGCTATATTTGAATGGAAGACGCATAGGCAGCCTTACAAGAAGGGTCTCGATCGGCGACAAGTACACGGTCGATGTCTCCGGAGACGGAGAAAAAATACTGGATAGAAGGCTCGCTGTCGCGATGCTGCCATTGCTGGATGCCGGAGAGGACAGGTAGATCCTCCCCTCGATCTTTTTATTATTCACTGCACGATAGCACCGGATAGGAGCTGGCGTGTCTTGTTCTTATGAATATCTTCCAAGGACGACCTTATAGGCTTCTACGTCCCAGTCATAGATCTCCTGGAGCTTTTCGCAAAGAACCTTAGCCAGTTCGGCAGCGCTCATCTTGCGATACTTTTCCTCATATTCGTCGAGGAACTCATGCGTCCAAGTGCCGGTAAGCAAGAACTCCAGCTCACACAGCTTGGCGAGGAGCTCTTTCTTGGTCATGTCACAGCAGCCGGTAGGATAGCATACTTCAGTCTTATCATCAAGGTCTTCTATGCCCCTGATATCCTCTTCCATCAAATGTTCCTGGTTTATGTACATTGTTTGGCTCCTAAAAGTTCGATCGAAAGATCATTTTATATTCGTGGCCGAATCCTCAAGCTCCAGCCCGAGCTTTTCCGTTATCACCCAGAACGCCATCTCAGGCGGTATCGCTCCGAGTTCCGTTATGATAAGATCGATATATTGATGCGGAGTGACATCGAATGCCGGATTCCTTACGATAAGCCCCGGCCATTTGATATGCATCTCCGGGCTCAGTACCTCCGACGGATCCCTCTCCTCTATCTCCACAAGGTCGCCCAGCAGCGTCTTAGGGCTGAACTTATATGTTTCTGCCGCGACTATGAGGTTAACCCTTGCCTCATGGGCCGCTAAAGCGATCTGTGAAGTGCCCACCTTATTGATAAGGCTTCCGTTAACTGTTATCGCATCCGCGCCCACGACGACGATGTCGACATCCTTCATAAAATACCTGACCGCCGAATCCAGTATCAGTGTGGTCGGAACGCCGATCTTTTGCATGATGTCCACCGTGACGTAGCCCTGCTGGCGCGGTCGGGTCTCGGTCGCTATGACGTTAATGTTCTTACCCTGCTTGAACGCGGCCTCTACGATCGCGGCAGCCGCCGAGGAATTACAATGGGTCAGGATCGTGTCCCCGTCCTTGATGCGCTTTGCCCCGATCTGGCCGATCTTTTTGACCGCGTTCTGGGAATTGCTTATGAAGTTATCCGCGTTAGAGATTATTGCTTTCCTGGCATCTTCAACGGTAGCGGCCCGGTATCTCATGACCAGACGAAGTGCGTTCGGCAGTGACACGGCCGTAGGCCTGGTATTATACAAAGTCTCGTACGCGTCGTTCATCCTTCTGTTGAACTCGCCGATGTCATCGGTATCGATAGACGTGGCCTCTTCCTTCAAAGCAAGAGCGGCCGCCCGTGCTATACGTCCGGCACCCCTTATCTCCATGTTCTTTATCTTTTCTGCGGTCTCTGTGAGTATCGTCATACCTTATCCCTGACCTATTAAGATAGATTGTATGATATTGAATATAATTATGTCCGTATCATACAAATACTAGGCTGGTAGACAGTCAAACGAGTTAAAAGGTCCTGTCAGCATATATGTGTTTATTCTACGATGCCGGACAGCACATGGATGTATAGTATATAGAAAAGATAATATAAGAGTACGTTATATCCTGTCCCGGGATAAGACAAATCAATAATTACTGTAAAATAACGCTGACTTTATTCAATAATAAAATGTCTCGTTTTTTCCTGCAAGACGATCCAGGACCTTTACAAGATAATATTTTTGGGCTTATAACAAAGGAGCTAAAACATTGACTTCATTCTATGATTTAAAGATAAGCGAACCGGTCATGAGCGCTTTGGGTAACATGGGCTTCGAAGAGGCTACGCCCATACAGGAGCAGGCAATACCGGCAATATTAGAAGGCAGGGACATTATAGGCCAGGCCCAGACAGGCACAGGAAAGACTGCCGCTTTCGGCATACCATTAGTAGAAAAATGCGATACCTCAAGCGGGCTTATACAGGGTATGATAATAGCCCCCACAAGAGAGCTGGCCATTCAGGTAGCGGAGGAACTGAACCGGATAGGTCAAACAAAAGGGATCCGCTCTCTTCCGATCTATGGCGGCCAGAACATAAAGTGGCAGATGAACGGGCTAAGGAACAAGCCCCATATCATCGTAGGCACCCCGGGACGCCTTGTGGACCATATCTTAAGGCGGAAAACGATCAGTCTCGACCATATTAAAATGGTGGTACTGGACGAGGCGGACGAGATGCTCGACATGGGCTTTATCGAGGACATTGAGACTCTGTTAAAGGAGACCCCCGTCCAGAGGCAAACACTGTTATTCTCTGCGACGATGCCGTCACAGGTCAGGGCCCTGGCACAGAAGTTCATGAAAGACCCTATTAACATAGGCATAACTTCAAAGAAAATCTCCGTACCCCTCATCGCACAAAACTATGTGGAAGTGCATGAAAAGCAAAAGTTCGATGTACTATGCAGGCTGCTTGATATACAGTCACCCGATCTCGCCATCGTGTTCGGCAGGACAAAAAAACGCGTGAACGAGGTATATGAAGGTCTGACCAAGAGAGGATATAGCGCAAGGGAGCTTCACGGCGATATGGACCAGTCAAGGCGAGATAGCGTCATGAGACAGTTCAGGGAGGGCAGCATACAGGTACTTGTCGCGACTGACGTGGCCGCAAGAGGACTTGACATAAGCGGTGTCACGCATGTATATAATTTTGATATACCGCAGGACCCTGAAAGCTATGTTCACCGTATAGGCAGGACGGGCAGGGCAGGAAAAAGCGGCATTGCGATAACTTTCGCCACAGTAAAAGAGAGCAGGCTGTTAAAAGTGATCGAACAGGTATCCGGCCAGAGAATGATAAGGCTCGCAGCTCCGACAATAGACGAAGCGATCGAAGTCCAGCAGAGGATAACAGTAGAGAAACTTGTTCGCGTCATAGAAGAGGAGAACGTCTCAAAATATATCCCGATGGCAGAGATGATCCTGGAGAACCATGATTCGGTGACGATCATAGCAGCCGCTTTGAAAGTACTCACGAAAGAGCCCGACATGACCCCGATAAATTTGACCGAGATAAAGCCGGCAAGATCGAGAAACGTAAAACATCCGAAGCGTGTCGCAGGCGAGGAGACCTTCCGCGAAGATAACTTATGGAGATCGGTCCGTAAGGAACAGTACAGGAAGGGCGAAAAGAAAAGCTATGAGAATAGCGGCGATAAGGCATACGATAAAGGGAAAAAGTCCGACGCGGCGCCTGGAAAAGATAAACATGGAAGCCCCTTTAAAAAATTCCATAAAAGCGTTTCGGACGGGTACAGAGGTAATAAGCCATCCAGCAACGCTAACAATTATAAGCCTGCGAAAAAGTGACAGGGATTGATAAATGAGATGGTAAGGAGTTCGGCACAAACTTTTTTACCAATTATTTACCTATTCAACGAGAGAGGAACGTAAATGTTAAGCTCCTTTGGCACCGGCGCGATGATGATCACAGTTTTCCTGTTGCTTATCGCGATCTATATACTTCTAAGATTTTTGAAAGGCGGAGAGAACAGGGAATACATCGAAATGGACGAGGCGCAGGAAGCCGCCAGGATCTCTCAGATCAAGAAAAAGGAGAAAGAGTTCCTCGATTCATTTACGGGACCTATGCTTGAGGATGGCATCGAGGATCTTGACATGGCCATTGAATCGATAAAGCTTGGAGCGGAGTACTTTGACAACGGGGCTTTTGTCGAGGCGGGCGAAGAATTTGTGGCGGCAAGAAAAAGCACTGACGAGTCGGCTAAAAAGCTGAAGGAAGTCATCGCGATGGTGGAAGACCCGGCCCACACAAATTCAGTTATGGCTAAAAAAGTGCTGGAAGAGTGTAAAATGTTCCGTGAAGGATCGGAACGTATGGAAAAAGCCTGCGACGCCATGCTCGACGGCAATGAAAAAGAAGCGAAAGAGCTTGCGGCGAATAAAGAAAAATTGCTGAAAATGGCCAAAGAATGGACCAGATAAGCTGATCGGATATTTAAAATAAATGACTGTTTTCAAATTGCCGGGTACACAAAGGCAACAAAGGTCCACCAGTTTCCACCACGAAATCTTTGATGAGCGGGTTCTTTCTCATGTTATAAGAATGAAAGAACGTGTCGTACCTACTGGTCTTTGAGATGAAGTTTTTTGGTAGTTCCTGTCGGATGGCAGGTGGACACATAACCTCACAGAAACACGGAAACACAAAAATTTTTATATGATATTTTAAGGGCTCAAAAAGCACTAAGAATTTACTCACCAAACCACAAAGGGCTCCAGTATCACCGTCAACGCACTAAAGTCTCTAACGCACGGCTTAATGCTCGAAGTGCTCTAAGCCACTAACGCTAAAACAAACCCCGAAGATTCTCCAAAAACACTAAATTTTAACTGCACGGTTGACGCTACACGATCGATATATCCCTGTTGATGGATCAGGGGTACACAAACCGGGATATTAAACTTTAGTGGCTTGGAGAATGTTCGGGGTCTTGTTTTAGCGTTAGTGACTTAGAGCACTTCGAGCATTAAGCCGTGCGTTAGAGACTTTAGTGCGTTGACGGTGATACTGGAGCCCTTCGTGATTTTTGTGAGTGAATTTTTGAGATTTCGTGACCTTAAAAAATCATATAAAAATTTTTGTGTTTCCGTGTTTCTGTGAGGTTATGTGTCCACCTGCCATCCGACAGGCACAAGGCCAGAACATCGATCTCAGAACTGATGTTATAGGATAATTTTTAAAAAGACCATCTATAAGTTTTTCATGGGAGCGCACAAAGACGAACAAGGACCACCAGTTTCCACCACGAAGCGCTCAACGGGCACATAGCACCCTTCAGACTGCAGACCATAAAATATTTTTTCATCCTTAAAATCTGAGCAAGACCCCGCTCATCAAAGATTTTGTGGTGAAAAAGTGGACATTTATGTTTGCTTTTATATGTGTTGTGGGGCGAACTTACAAAGCCTTATCAAAATAGTTCAATCCGGAGTGCTTCATGGCACTTCGGTACCGCCTCTTGTCTCGACGTCCACCGTGCCTTTTGATAACACTTCATATTTTATGGACACCCTGGTGCCCGGCGGCACTCTCTTAAGCATGTCCGAGGCAAAAGCAAGGTCCAGCGTTATCTTTAGATGCGTAAGCTCGTACATGGAAAGATTTTCGGGGAACAGTAACCGTTCCGCCACGGACGGCGATGCCTGGAACATCGATACCAGGGAACGGAACCCGGGGGACTGTGAAAGAAGTAATATCAGCGCTTCTCCGGGTTTTGTCGTGCCTTGATATTTACCGGCTATATCCTGGAAATGAGACGTCTTAATGGCCCTCCCAAGTGCCTCTTTTATAAAGCTCTCGTTAACGGCCGAGTGAGAATAATTGGAATAAAGGAAGTTATAGATATCAGGGCTGCGATCTTTAATGATCTTAAATATTGAACGGTAGCCGTCCAGGTTATATGGTAAACGATATAGCGATATGCCGTCAGGGATCGTTCTAACTTCCAGCAACAGGCACAACTGCCTCAACACGGGTAAAAGCTCATCCCCGGAAGTGAAACCCGATAGCCTGTCAGACAGTATATCTTCCGCCGAGACAAAATTGTTCTGACCTGAAAGGTACATGATGAGCCGGGTCACCGGATTAAGGTCTGCTTCCTGCATATTATTGGTCCCTGTTAAATGCTTATATTATATCTTTACTATGTTAACGATAATAAAACATGAGCATGCGTAAAGCTTTATTAACATCGAGACTAACTCTGTTCCGATGGTGCGAAAATATACGGTGGTCGTCTCCACTGGAGACGCGGCAAGTGTCAATATCAGGAATAATCTTTTCAAGCTCAGAGAATGGGAAAAGATCTTTGAGGATGATAATTTTATAATATTCAGGACCGGCGGGTTCGAGCTAGTCCAGATAGATGACTATCACGTTTTTCAGGACGGCATAGACCGCAGGCTGGAGGCTATTGGCTTTAAGCCGGAGACGATCGTTTTTGCGTCAAAGCACCGAAGCAAGGAAAATAAGAAGACGCTCACAGTTCACCATACGGGTAATATCGGGGAGAACAAATTCGGCGGCAGGCCGGGGGAACTATCGACAGCAGCACCGCTTGTCGCCGCGTCCCTGTTGAGGAGCCTGAAGGCCGCGATAACCCCGTTTAACATATCATATGAGGCGACACACCACGGCCCTTCCGACCTTGATACGCCATCGGTATACATAGAGATAGGCAGCACCATGGAGGAGTGGAGCGACCCCGAAGCGGGCGCTGTCATAGCAAAAGCAATACTTGAGATCAATGAGAACACCGACTCGCCAGTATACGTCGGCATAGGGGGGAACCATTACGCGCCCAGAGAGACATCGCTGACGATAGAGACAGGGGCAGGGTTCGGGCATATAATCGCCGACCATGCGATAGGGATCGTTACCAGGGACGTGTTGAGGCAGGCTTTCGAGAGGTCGGGGACCGGGGCGGCATATATCGACAGAAAATCCATACCTAAGGATAAGCGCCAGTGGATAGAGGATACTATAAAGGAGCTCGGGTACGAGATCCATACGGAAACGGAAATAAGAAGCGCCACAGTCATGCCCTGGCTTAAATGCCCGAGGCTTGCGGAGATATCAAAGTCGCGCGGCTTTTCAAAGCATGAGTTCACAGAAAGCATAAAGTCCATGCTATCGGATTGTAAGCCCGGTGAATGCCATTCCTGCCCGTTCGGCTTTATCGAGGAGATCGACGACGATCTGATATCTATGGCGTGGAAAGCCGACAGGGAAGAGATAAAAAAGGCCCTGTCAGGGTTGCCCGCAGTGCATTTTTACTATAGCGACGGCACCCCCTCGGGCACGCTGGCCGGTATGGACAAAACGTCGACAGCGGATGCGGCCTGTAAACTGATCTCCAGGTGCATAGATATACTTAAGTCCAGATACGAGGTCAAATACGATTGCAGAGAAGAGATGCTGTACATAATCGACAGGAAGTTCGACCCGAAAAGAGCCGGGGAGCTGGGCGTGCCCGAGGGCCCCGTGTTCGGAAAGCTGGCCGGCGGCAGCACGGTGAAGATCAATGGTAAGGATATTACTCCTGAAATGGTATTTTCAGAAAAAGTATTACGAATAAAATTAAATAATTATTGTTACAATAGTGTTAATGGGGATGGGGTAATGGAACCAAGCATATTCAGTCAAATGGCAAGCCAGACCGGCCAGGCCGTAAGAGCATCGAAAGTTATCGGCAACATGGGAGAGATCATCGATAGTGAAGAGCACTATCCGTCTATTATCGATGGCGAAGGCCCTGTGACCGAGTCCACGGACATCGGCGATACGGATGAAGACATAATACGGGTGATGCAGCAGCTTAAGACCAAAGTGCTCGTGATCGGCTGCGGCGGCGGAGGATCCAATACGGTAAGCAGGATGTCTACGGAGGGCATCACGGGAGCGGACCTTTATGCGGTAAATACCGATGCACAGCACCTGCTTCATACGAAGGCCAACAAAAAGTTCCTCATAGGAAAGAAACTTACCAGAGGCTTTGGCGCGGGCAGCATACCTGAGGTCGGGGAGAACGCGGCCAAAGAAAGCATAAACGAGCTAAAATCTGCTATCACTAAGTCAGATATGGTATTCATCACATGCGGCCTCGGAGGAGGCACGGGCACAGGATCGGCCCCTGTAGTGGCATCCATCGCAAAAGAGGGAGGCGCGCTGACGATCGCTGTGGTCACCATGCCTTTCAAGGTAGAGGGCACCTCGAGGAAAAAGAATGCTGATTCGGGATTGGCCAAACTGAGGGCGAGTGCCGATACGGTCATAGTGGTACCGAACGATAAGCTTCTGGAGGTCGTCCCGAACCTGCCGCTGCAAAAAGCTTTCAAGGTAGCGGACGAGGTATTGACACATGCCGTCAAGGGCATCACTGAGCTTGTGACCAAGCCGGGACTTGTCAACCTTGACTTTGCCGATGTTAAGACAGTGATGTCGAACGGGGGCGTCGCGATGATAGGTCTTGGCGAGGCCAGGGGAGAGGACCGCGCGGAAGAATCAGTCAAAAAAGCTCTTAAAAGCCCGCTGCTGGACATCAACATATCAAGCGCAACAGCCGCCATCGTGAACGTCGTCGGCGGGGAGGATATGAGCATATCCGAGGCAGAGAAGGTAGTAGAAGAGGTATACGGCGCCATAGACCAGGACGCAAGGCTGATATGGGGAGCCCATGTAGACCCTGACCTGGAGGATTCCATCAGAACGATGGTCATAATCACCGGAGTGAACTCTCCGCAAATACTTGGCAAAGATACCGTTACTATAAAAGAACAAAAGGCGGCTCAGGCTCAAAAATATGGCATAGACTTTATCAGGTAATAAACGAAAAGTATAAACGATAATAAAATATTATTTGAAGCGTCTTTTCTTTTATTAATGTTAAAGGACGGTTGATCATATTGGCAGAGAAGGCAAATGCACTATCATTAGAAAATATATCTAACACAATAAAACAGTACATAAGGATACTCCAGTTAACGCGTAAGCCGAGCAATGAGGAGTTCTTGACTATCTCAAAAGTTGCTGGCGCCGGGATATTGATCATTGGTCTTATCGGATTCCTGGTATACCTTATCATGGTTCTAATACCAAGAGCATTGTTATAATTTATGGAGTAACCCAGGATGGCAGAGGAAACACCTAAATCGGCTATATTCGCAGTAAAGACGACGGCTAACCAGGAAAGGTCCGTGGCGAACCTGCTCGCGATGGTAGCCAGAAAAGAAAATATGGATATTCGTTCTATCTTAGTACCGGAAGAGCTTAAGGGATATGTACTTGTAGAGTCGCCAATGCCCGAAATTGTGGAGATGGCGATACAGAACATCCCTCATGCTAAGACCATAGTGAAAGGAGCCTCTTCCATAGCCGAGGTCCAGCATTTCCTGGCACCGAAGCCGACTGTCACGGGCATAACGGAAGGAGACATCGTAGAGCTTATCGCCGGCCCGTTCAAGGGTGAGCGCGCCCGCGTCAGAAGGATAGACGAGTCCAAGGAAGAGATCACTGTCGAGCTTTCAGAAGCAATGGTACCCATACCCATCACTGTCAGAGGCGACATCGTGAGGGTATTAAGCAAAGAAGAGACCAGCCATAAAAGCTAAAGATAAAACCGGAACGAATCAGCAGTAAATATGTAATATCCTGATCCTGTTGGAAAAGGATAAGCATATACTGCTACCTTTTAATTTTGATCGGTCGCTATTTGACGTTTTTCACGCAGTTCACTTATTCTATTTCCCGCAGGAATAAAAGATAGTATATTTATAAATAAGTGAATATTTAAGCCCGTCAATCACCTGTATAAGTTTCATTAAAGAATGACCATCCCGGTTTTTATTGAATTTATTTGTATATCGAATAACCCTATAGATCGTCGACAGGGCATTAAGATGATGTCGGCATCGTCTACTTTGATGATTACCACAATAAACAGTAATTATTAAATATATGAACTGTATTATGCAATACTACAATTCTTCAAAGGAGAATGAAAATGGCAGATGTAGTCGAAGTACTGGTTCCAGGAGGGAAAGCTAACCCGGGACCCCCATTAGGTCCATCGTTAGGTCCACTTGGAATTAACATTAAAAAAGTCGTTGATGAGATCAACGCAAAGACTGCAAGCTTCAACGGCATGACAGTCCCTGTAAAGATCTCAGTCGATGCGAAAAAGAACTTCACTGTTGAAGTTGGAACACCACCGACATCTGCGTTGATCCTTTCAGAGCTTAAGCTCACGAAGGGGTCTGGAGCAACCGGCACCAATTTCGTTGGTGACCTTACCATAGACCAGGCGGCCAGGATCGCCGAAATGAAGAAGGAAGAGATGCTTTCATACAACCTTAAGGGAGCTGTAAAGGAAGTCATCGGTACCTGCGTTTCGATGGGTATCACGGTCGAAGGTAAGAAGCCAAAGGAGATATTCGCAGATATAGATGCCGGAAAATACGACGACAAGCTGTCGAAGCCATACAAATAATCATTGATGGAAAGGACATTTTGATCAGTCGTAGGAGACCGCAGAGGTCGTGAACTACGGAGGTATACAATGGCAAGAAAAGAGACAGTCGAAGCCGTCAAGAAGGCTTTGACCAGCAAACCAAACAGAAACTTTACAGAAAGTGTGGATCTTGCTATAAACCTTAAGAACATAGACATGAACCAGCCTAAGAACAGGGTCGACGAAGAGATCCTCTTACCGAGCGGACTTGGCAAGCCCATTAAGGTTTGCGTATTCGCAAAGGGAGATGTCGCCGTCAACGCTGAAAAAGCTGGTGCTGATTATGTCTTCCCCCCAGAAGAGATAGAAAAGCTGGGCGGAGATAAGGCGCGCGCTAAGAAGCTCGCGGGCGAGGTCGATTTCTTCATATCCGAGACCGCCTACATGCCGACGATCGGTAAGAAACTCGGTCAGGTACTTGGTCCGAGAGGTAAGATGCCTTCACCGCTGCCGCCACAGGCAGATGTCGTTACCATGATCAACAGGCAGAAAAAGGCCATAAAGATCAGGTCTAAGGATAGATTAACGTTCCACACGACCATTGGTATCGAGTCGATGACACCGGAAGATATTGCGGAGAACATCGATGCGATCATCAAGAGGTTAGAGACAAGACTCGAAAAGGGTAAGTTCAACATCGGTTCAATATACGTGAAGACCACGATGGGACCGGCTGTAAGGGTGATGTAAAATGGAAGCAGAAGCACACCACAGCACCCATATTCCCCAGTGGAAAAAGGATGAGATAAAGAATATTGTCGACAATGTTCACTCTCACAGAATTACCGGTATCGTAGATGTCCGTGGAGTACCCGCAAGCTCGCTTCAGGTAATGAGGCAGCAGCTCAGGGGTATTGTCACGTTGCACATGACCCGTAACACCCTATCCAACATCGCGTTTAACTCCCTGCCCGAGGATGAGAAAGCCAGGATACTGGCCGAGCACATCGACGGCCAGATCGTGATGGTATACTCGAACGAGAACCCGTTCAGGCTATACAAGCTCCTTGAGGCTACGAAGTCCAAAGTCCCTGCAAAGGGTGGCGACATTGCGCCTGAAGACATCGTCGTCGAGAAAGGACCCACATCTTTCAAGCCCGGACCTATCGTCGGAGAACTACAGCAGGTAGGCATCTCCGCCGGAATAGAGGGCGGCAAGGTCGTTATAAAACAGACCAAGAAAGTCGTCAAGAAGGGTGAGAAGATATCCGCAAAGCTTGCCGAGATGCTCGGAAGGCTGGATGTCAAGCCGATAGAGGTAGGTCTTAACCTTAAGGCAGTCGTCGAAGGCGACACCTTATACATGCCAGCTGACCTGGCAGTGGACGAGGTAGCTCTTAAGGGCATGTTCGCGCAGGCCGCCGGCCATGCGTTCAACTTATGCATGGAAGCAGGCATAGCCACGAAGGACACTATCGAGCCGCTCATACAGAAGGCAACGATGGAATCGAAGGCACTTGCAGTCAACGCACCGATCTTCGAGAAGGAAGTCATGGATATTATCTTATCCAAGGCTGAGGTCGAGATGCTCGCGGTCGCGAAGCAGGTAGCCGGTAAAGAAGACGCGTTAGACGAAGAATTAAAATCAAAGGTTCAGTAAAAAATTAGCAATATTTGAGGTGTTATAAAATGGAATACGTATATGCAGCACTTTTATTACACAAGGCTGGAAAGCCCGTGGATGAAGCAGGAGTCTCTTCCGTTCTTAAGGCAGCGGGAGTAGAGGTAAACGAAGCTCGTGTTAAGGCACTCGTAGCAGCACTCGAGGGCGTCAACATCGAAGAGGCTATCGCAAAGGCAGCCTTCGCAGCAGCACCCGCAGCCGCAGCCGCACCCGCAGCCGCAGCAGCACCCGCAGCAGAGGAAGCAGCCGAGGAAGACGAGGCAAAGAAGAAGGAAGAGGAAGAGGCAAGCGGAATGGAGGGCCTTGGCGCCCTTTTCGGCTAAACAGCCGGCCATTTCTCTTTTTTCATTTTTTCTTTTATCCCGGCACAGTTTTTATCGCTCTTTTATTCAATGTTTATTGGTACAATGGTCAGACATTGTTTTTTGAGAATTAATTTTTAATATACACCTTATTGGAATTAACTTATCAGTCCTGCTGATGCCCAAGCATATAATATTTTATAGCTTTTTACACAAAAGTTTATCATATAAATAGACAAAATAGTATTATAACAATAAAATATGTAAAGTGAATTTAAAAATAACCATATAGAATAAATGGACGAATTTTTCGAACATGTCCGTATGTTCTATTGAGATGAATGAACGCTCTCATCTCATGTATGGCTGATAGTCCTTACATATCGGAGGTGGATCTCATACCCCTGGAACTGGTCAAGACAGGTATAACAGGATTGGACACGTTACTAAAAGGCGGCTTTGTAAAGGGTTCGACCATATTGATATCAGGTAACTATGGCGTAGGTAAAACCCTCTTCGCACTACAGTATGCGTTCCACCAGGCGAGCAAAGGCGATAAGGTATTATATGTCAGCACCTCCGAGCCGGTATTTAAAGTAAAGCAGTTCGCGAGCAATCTTGATTTTTACGATGAATCGCTCATTTATTCGGAATACAGGGATATTACCCAGAAAAAAGATAAGGCAGTGAAAGGTACCATAGAGTTCGTAGAATCTTCACTGGGCATAATCACAGGCATCCATTATACGGACGAGAGCTCCCTTATCGAAGAGATAAGGAACATGGTAGAGGGAAAAGGGATACAGCATCTGATCATTGACCCCATAACCACCATAACAATGCTTTATGAGAGCGAAGCCGTAATGCGAAAAGATGTCCTGCTTATGGGGGCCTGGCTGACAAGGCTAGGATGCACGGTCCTGCTCACGGCGGAAGAATCTGACCTTAAGCTACTTGACGTGGAAAAATATCTTTCCGATTGCGTGATAAGCTTAAGCTCAAGGATGGACGACCATGAAAGAGAGTTCCTGATCACGGTGCAAAAACAGCGCGGGAACAAGCAGAACATGAACAGCCATATTTACACTTTTGACAGAAGCGGCATCACGGTGATCCATGATATGTCGTATATGGAGCGCCCGGACATAATGGAATCCCAGGCATCCACAGGCATCGACAAGCTGGACGAGCTGATGGGAGGGCTTCGGTACGGTTCATCCTGGATATTGAGCATAGATGATCGCATCCACTATGAGCCCGTTTTTTCCGCGATACTAAGCGCGGGCCTTGATGCTAATGAGGGAATAGTATATTCTCCCCCGTCAAAGTTCTCTTTCAACGGGATAAAGGATCTTTTAAGCAGGTTTAGCATAGACATTATTAAAGAGTGCAAAGACGGGAACGCGTTCTTTGTCGACTATTATGGAAGAAAGGTACCCGATGAGCTTAAGAATTTTGTCATAGAAAGCTATCCCGAGGCGGAAGATCTCAGGATATTCGCAAGAGACAAATACGGCATTATCGAATCCGGGGAAGTGAGAGACCACTGGCGCATCCTGTCAAACCTGAATGGCGAGTATAATGTTTATGAGCCTGCAGGGCTTCGCGACAGGTACTCGAAGAACCTGTCCAGGGTCAGGGAGCGCGGAGATATTTATTTTTCATATTGTAACTTTGACGAGATAGACGAAAGGACTGCAGAGTTCCTGAGGACCTCATGCGACGGCATAATAGAGCTTTACGTCAAAGGTAAGTATCAATACCTAAAAGTCACAAAATCTCCCGGCGGCCTGATGTCAAGCGAGCATGTCATAGTACCGCTTGATAAAAAGCCTTTTATAAAGCTTATGCAAAAATAACCGTTACCATGGATAAACGAGCGATATTTACTATCATTACAGTATGCGTCCTCGCATATATCATATCATTCTACTTTATGCTTGGGACTTTCCAGGATATAAAACAGGAATACCATCATGGTGAAACACCTGTGCTTTTAATGGGTCCCCTGGAAAAGGAGCCGCTTGGGACTGTCGTTATCGCTCACGGCTTTTCCGGGAATATTGACATGATGAAATCCATGGGCGCATCGCTCGCGCAAAATGGGTACAGAGCTATACTGTTCGATCTGCCGGGACACGGCAACTCTGATACGGGCATGGAAAATGATTCGCTGTACACTTCTTTTGAATATGTGACCGAACATTATGGAGGAGATAATTTCTCCGTAGCAGGCCATTCGATGGGATCGCAGGCGGCAATGGAATATGGCATGATGAGCGGATCACTGTCATGCACAGCCATATCCCCGATTTTCAGCGAGGTCAATAGAACGAGCCCGAAAAACCTTCTGATACTGGTCGGCGACGATGACCCGGAACACATTCAGAAAGCTGCTTTGAACGCCCTTATAAACGGGACGATGCAGAATGCGGAGCCGGGCATGACGTACGGTGACATAGACGACGGTACGGCAAGAAGGCTCGAGATATTGCCGGGTGCTAACCATATCACCATCATATTTGATACGAGGACATATGACGCGATGCTAAAATGGCTGGATTCCACCTATAATGTCGATAGGGAGGGCGACTACAATTATAACCTGGCATATCCCTGGTTCTTAATATGTTCACTGATAGCCCTTATAGCATATTTCCCGATCTCGTACCTTCTGTTCGATCATTATAAACAGGAGGAGTATAAGCTGAAGGCGCCGGCCCCAAAAGCCTGGAAGCCCATGCTGACTATCCTGGTATCGGGTTTTATCGCAGCGATCCTCATATACCTCTTCAATCCGGTATCCCTGCTAAACATCATGATCGCGGATACGATAATCGGTTTTCTTATTTATACCGGTATTATCGGATTGATCATTTATACCCTGACAGGGAAGGATAAGCCATCAGGTAAATACCCGGCCGATGCCATACTGAGGCCATTGTCGCTCGCAATGCTGATGCTCATTTATTTCGCGGTGTTCATAGGAGTTCCGGCAAGCCTTTCGGTCTACGACCTGATCCCTGATGATCCCAGGCTTTATCTGCTCATCCTGATATTTTTCCTGATGATCCCCTATTGTATGCTTAACGAGCTGTTATTCCGAAGCATCGACGGGAGGATGTCGCTGGCAACAGGCATCTCTGCCCGTATATTACTGGTCGCCCTCTTCACCCTGGGCGCGCTGGTGTTCGGTAACGGCAGCTTCATAATGATAATTATGCCGGTTATGCTCCCCCTGTTCATTCTGCTGGAAATATTTTCCTGTTACTCTTACAGATGGTCAGGAAATGTTTTGACAGGAGCCTTTTTAAACTCGCTGATCATAGCCTGGCTCGTCGTATCGGCTTTTCCGATAGGCATATTACCCATATAGACATGATAATCATCTAAGGATCTGAGAGGAAAATGATGAAATTCGGTTTAAAGGTCCATCACACCGATATGCGGTCCCTGCTGAGGCAAAAGCCTGACGCGCTCGAGTTCCTGTTATATGAGAATGATCTTTCGGGAGAATGGACGAAAGGCGTTGATTTCAGGGGGCCGATAGTCGTCCACGCACCTGAGAAATATTCGGACGGGACCCTGGTGGACCTGGGCTCTTCGAGGGAAGATATGCGCCGAAGAGCTGTGGATATTATTAAAAAGACCATTGACATATCGGTAAGGTTGAACGCAAGCATGCTTGTTTGCCATCCCGGATGCGTTTACAGAGAGCCCGTGAACGTCGACGTATCTTACCTTATCGATTCGATGAAAGAGCTGCTGGGATATTCGGCCGGCCGTGTTGAATTGCTCCTCGAGAACATGCCGGAGATATATCACAACAAAGGAGAGCTATGGTCAGCATACCTGTTCAATGACTGGAGAGAGATACGCAGCGTTCTTCAGGAGCTTGACATGAGCATGTGCATGGATATCTGCCATGCTAAGCTATACTGTAATTCGAGGCACATTGACTTCATATCATATATCACGGTGTTGAAGCCGTTCATAAAGCATATACACATCTCCGATGCTCTCGGGACTTCGGGAGAGGGTATCCAGATAGGCGACGGCGAGCTAAATTTCAGGGAGCTATACAAAGCCATAGATAATGTGGAAGCCATTATCGTCCCGGAGATAGACAGAGGTTTTAAGGATAATGGCAGGGGATTTAAGATAGCCAGGGACAGGCTGGTAAGGCTCGGCTATTTTGAGACCGAAGTATAAGGGTTCATAAAAAAGTATTCAGTATATGACATATCACTATATTGCTTAATAATCGCCTGAAATATAAGATATTGATAAAGGAAAAGGAGTTATGAAAATGATACTGGTGACAGGATGCAACCCGCTTGGCGAAAGGCTCTTAGAGGAACTGAACAAAGATGGTATGGCAAAGGGAGCCTGTCATAAGGAAGAACTGGATCTTCCGAGGGGTTTTATAAAATATGACATTTTCAGCAGCGAGGACATTGAGAGGCTTGTCAAAGAGGTAAAGCCGGATACAATGATCCTTACCGAAGAGGTCTCCGATCTTGAGTATTGTGAGCAAAAACGTAGTGACGCGATGCAGTTTAATACGCGCGGCGTAAGGTTTTTCGTAGAGGCGGCGCAGAAGACCGGTGCCAGTGTCGTGCTTATATCTACGGCATATGTCTTTGACGGAAGAAAAGAAGGCGGCATGTATACTGAAAACGATATGATAAACCCGATAAACGTCTATGGCGAGACCAGGCTGATGGCCGAGGTCCATACGGATAAGGCCCCGAGCTACCTGATAGCCAGAATGGGAGAGCTATATGGCAACTATCCGGGCAATTTTGCCGACTTTATACTGACCAATATTAAATATGGTGAAAAGGTCGAGCTTGCAAGGGACATGTACTTCTCTCCGATATACATTGACGACGCGGTAGCCGCCATAAAACTGCTGACAGCGCAGAAAATGTTCGACAAGCATAACGTGGCAGGACCGGAGCGTATCAGCCACTATGACTTCGGGTTAAAGATCGCGAAGACATTCGGGCTGAATGAAAACCTTATAGTCCCCGTGAGTGTGGAAGATCTTAACCTGACAGTAATGATGCCGAAGGATCTCTCGCTGGATATTTCAAAGATAGGGCCCCTTGTTAAAATAAGGAACGTTGACGAAGGGCTTGAGGCTATGAAAAAGGCATTAGAATAAGCATTAAGTCATTTTATTTTCTTTTTTCTACAGTATGTTTTAGTCCATTCAGTCTTTTTTCGATAAGCTTCCTTGATGTTATGGTAAACATTTACCGGGTCTTTAATGAATAATAATGGAGTAATATTAAAAATCCGTGCCCTATTCCCCGAAATATAGGCATATAGTGAAGTAAGCTACGTGTTAAACCCTATCACAAATCATTTATATAATAAGTGATTGCAGGGATAGAACATGTTAAGTAAGATTTTAAGTATATTTAAGAAGACCCCTGATAAGAGGTTACAGAACTGGTATAATAACAACGAGATGGTCCAGTTGACCGGCAGCAGCCAGATCAGCCATATACGCTGATCACATCTATTTTATTAAATTTTCTAGTATAGGCGCATTCAGGATATAGACCCGGCAGTGCATCCGGTAGACAACCCATCATTTCTTGTAAAATTAAGGATACTCTAAAGTATAATGCATCCATCGTGAAACACAGCACATTGTTCTCTTGCTAGAAATTGGCAGCCTTTTTGTAAAGACCCAAAAACAGACGAGCCCGGGATTTAGAGCGTTAAAGACGATCAAAAATTATATCGAAAATATGGAATATTGCACCCTCTAAAGATCATCGATAATAAAAATTAAACGGGTAAAAAATTAAAAAGAAGTTAAAGCTGATAAGGAGTTATCAGCTTGTAGTTCAATACGCTATTGGATTGTGTACCGTCGACCTTTATCGTGTATGTACCCGCTACGGCCGGCTTATAGTTTAACTGTTCACAGGATGTCGAGAAGGACTCGATCATCTTTATTCCCCTGGCCACTTCCTTGCCGCTGGGGTCGTATAATATAAGCTCCGGCGTGTAGAAAGACCATGCCCATATCAGCCTGGCGTTGATATTCTTTATGCCGTCCGAGCTTATCTTCATCGTCGCCGCCTGTCCGGGCTGAAGCGAGCCGGACTTCACATAGGCCATGTATACGTTGTGGTTTGAAGTGCCTGTGAACTCTACAGACCTGTAGGACCTGTCAGCGCTGACCTTCAGAAGGTAGTAGCCTCCCTTAGGCGCATTGAAATTGACGGACTCGCTGCGAGTGTACCTGCTCTCGGATTTAGCTACAAGCTTACCGTTAGAGTCATACAGGTACATGTTAAGGTCATCGTAGGAGTTCCATGCTATCTGTGCGCTGATGGTACCCTCTGCAGTCGGGACAATGTAGGTATAATATTCATTGTTCAGGCTGGTAGTTCCTGAAAATGAAGTGCCCGGTGCAGGAGTCGGTGTCGGCACTGGAGTCGCGGTCGGGTTCGGACCCGGCGTCGGGGTCGGGGTCGCGGTCGGGTTCGGGGTCGGTGTCGGTGCTGGGCCGCCCGGTGAGACGACACTCAGAGTATATGATTCGGTGTCGCTGACCGACGGGTCGGTTTTTGACTTTGCGGTCACCGTGAATTTATAATATCCGGTCTTTGCGTCCGCTGCGGGCGTCAGTAATACTGACATGAACGTTGATGCGCTGGGCTCTATTGTCTCGCCGCTATACTTTGAGATCTTATACCAGGTAGAGGGTATTCCGTCTACAGTTATGGTATACGAGTCTGGCGACTTCCCCACATTCCCAAGGATCGCGTTCTGGTCCACAGTCGTTCCCGGTGCTACCTTGAACTGTTCTATCCTGCCCATGTGCCCGTCATATCTTGCGAACATCGACATCAGGCTTACTGCATAGGATCCCGGCTCCGGGTTAGGTGTCGGGGTCGCTGTCGGGGTCGCCGTCGGGTTCGGACCCGGCGTCGGGGTCGGGGTCGGCGACGGTGCAGGAGGTAACTGTCCGTTCAATATGTATTCAATAGCTGCCTTTGCCTGAACCCTGCCGTACCCGTAATCAGTGTTGGGCACGCCGCTGCCAAGAGGCTTTGCGGTCTTGGTAAGTGCATTCTTGACCTGTGCAGGTGTCATATCAGGCTTGGCCTGTAATAGTAATGCAACAGTCCCTGCGGTCATCGGGGTCGCCATAGACGTTCCGCTCATCGCGGTATAATACTGGTTAACTGGCTTTCCGCCGCTGGTACCGGTCGCTTTTGCCGCTACGAGCCCTACGCCCATGTTAGTGACGTCAGGCTTTACGCGCCCGTCGTATGTGGGACCTCTGGAGCTGAACGAAGCGATCTGGTCATTCCTGTCGCTTGCGCCCACTGTCAACGCGCTCTCACAGTCCCCGGGGCATGCTACGGTCTTCTTGCTCGGACCGCTGTTGCCTGCTGCGACCACTACGGTAACTCCGGCCTTAACGGCGTTGTTTACAGCGTCGTCGCTCGCCTGTGAGTGAGTCGATGAACCGAGCGACATCGATATGACCTGTGCGCCGTTCTTTACGGCCCAGTCGATGCCTTTTATGATGTTGGAATTGCTTCCCGAACCATCTTTGCCAAGTACCTTACATCCCATTAAGCTGGCTTCCGGAGCTACACCCTTATACTGTCCGCTGGATGCTGCTCCAGTACCTGCGATCGTGCTTGAGCAGTGAGTGCCGTGCCCGTGGTCATCGTACGGGGATGTCTGGCCCTTCACATAATCGACCCATGCTACTACTTTATTACCGTTAAGGTCAGGGTGGCTGGCATCGATGCCCGTGTCGATCACGCATACTTTAACGCCTTTACCAGTGTATCCTGCTGCCCAGACGTCCGGTGCATTGATCTGAGGCACTGCCTTGTCCAGCAATACCGTAACTTCCTGGTCTTTTTCAACGTATTTGACATTGTCTAACGCTTTAAGCTCGTTTACCCTGTCGTCCGGTATGGTGACTGCCATCCCGTTTATAACGCTATAGCGGTAAACGACCTGACCCTCATAAGAGTTGACCAGGCTGGTTACCTTCTCTTCTGCCATGGCGGACATCTGACCTGGTTCGCCATTAAAAGCTACGATATAAGTAGAATAACCTGATGAGCTGACATCAGATGTTTTTTGCATAGGTGGGGTTGCGGCCACTACAGCTATCGATGATAGCAGCATAGCGAATATTATCGCAATACCCATCGCAGTTTTTACCTTTATGTACATTCCCTCCAATAGTTCAAGAGTTGCTAGTCCAACTTAGTAACTAGTTATTCATCAATTACTGTTAGGGTATATATACTTTATTCTGGATTGGAAAAATTATTGATATTACCAATTCGTGTTGTATATATTCTTTACCAGGCAATATATATCCGGTTGATGATTTAAAAACTTTCTGTTTTAGCCATATCTATACATTTAATAGAATATACATGGTTATTTCGTTAAAAACATGGATATTTTGTAGTAATTTAAGAAACTATAACATACCATGTATTTTGCTCAAGTAATAACTTAAAATATTAAATACTTTCTTAAAAATGGTATAAATTTGTTATTTTATTGCCTATTAAGCTTATAAAATGGCATATTTGAACAAACAGGATATAATTGCCGGGTACTTTTTATTGCTGGCTTATATCATTGTCAGATGTGATCACGCAGGAGGCGATCTTAGTGTTGTAGTGGAAATGATACATTTGTATCTCAAAGCCTCAAAGGGCATATCAAAGAACTCAACACCTTGTTAAGAGAAACTTGAGGTCGTTGAGATAAGAACAAGACCATACATTATCGACCATTAAACAACAAAAACTCTTCATACAGTATCTATTTTAAAAAGATCCTGCAGAGAATATTAAAAGGTAAATATGGGCCCGTTATAGCAAATGTCAGTTTATATTCTCAAAAAAAGATAGCCAGCCATATTTTAAAATAGTTTTATAATTTTTAAAAAATGACATTTCAAAGCAAATTTCCAGGTGATTTTATTTGGCTAGCACCTGTACGATAATCGTTGTGTGAGAACTAGCTTAGAACATATATGATTATCCAGTAAGTATAAATAGGTAAAAGGGTATAATTATTTTGGGATTTGGATTGGATCAGTTGATATGAGTCAATTTGATCTATAAACACTAGGTGGCCTAGTGAACACTATAGAGATTTATCTGTTTAGGGAACTCCATTTAGTTATCCATTTCCTCCGGGGCCGAGGTCATGGCCCCAACATATTTCGATAATATCGTCCGGTATGGCTAACAGGGACGGCTGGCGTATTAAAACGTTTAAAGACCTTAAAAAATTAGGGGATGGGAGATAAAATGCAATCGATTGTGCAAGAAGCACTGAAATACACGGAAATGGAGAGAGAGTACAGGAACGACAGAGGAGACAGTTCTGTTGGTGCTGACTTCGAAGACTTCGGACTGCCGCAGATCAAGATAGTAGGATGCGGCGGAGCAGGCAACAATACGATCAACCGTCTTTACAACATAGGCGTTGACGGCGCAGAGACCATAGCGGTTAACACTGATAAGCAGCACCTTGACGTGATCAAGGCTGACAAGAAGATCCTCGTAGGAAAATCCCTCACCAGAGGCCTTGGTGCAGGAGGTTTCCCGGAGATAGGAAAGAGAGCCGCGGAACTTGCAAGGAGCACTTTACAGGAAGTCCTTAAGGACGCAGACTTAGTATTCATCACAGCGGGTATGGGAGGAGGAACCGGTACCGGTACGGCACCCATAGTCGCAGAAGTAGCAAAGGAGAACGGTGCCATAGTAGTGGGCATGGTATCCACTCCGTTCAAAGTTGAAAGAGCAAGAATGGTCAAGGCAGAGGAAGGCATAGCCGACCTGAGGGCAGCAGCAGACACGGTCATAGTTCTCGATAACAACAGGCTTCTCGAATATGTGCCGAACCTTCCGCTTGAACAGGCATTCTCGGTCATGGACCAGCTCATATCAGAGACAGTAAAAGGTATATCCGAGACGATCACCAGACCCTCGCTCATCAACCTCGACTTCGCAGACGTCAAGGCAATAATGAATGCGGGCGGTGTCGCGGTCATGCTTGTCGGTGAGACCAAGAGCCAGGACAAGTCGGAGAACGTCGTCAGGACAGCACTGAACCACCCGTTACTCGACGTAGACTACCGCGGAGCAACAGGAGCGCTCGTCCACATAACAGGCGGACCGGACCTTACGCTGAGAGAGGCGGAGAACATCGCAGAGTCGCTTACCTATGAGCTTGACTCCCACGCGAACGTCATATGGGGCGCAAGGATCCAGAAGGACTACGAGGGTAAGGTCAGAGTGCTGGCTATTATGACCGGCGTGCAGTCGCCGCAGGTATTAAGCAAGGGCCAGCAGAAGGGAGCCTCAAGGAACGCGGACGATTCCGCACCGGGCAGGTTCAGCCTTAACAGGAACACAAAGCCCGTAAAGAACAGCATAATAGATGTTATAAAGTGAGGAGGATCATCCTCACTTATTCAAGGGAATAAAAACAAAAACGACAAGGGACGCCAAAAACGAATGAACCAAAGGGGACGCCAACCCCAAAAACGATAACAGAAAAAGGGACGCCAACCTTTTTCTTTTTTTTTAATTGAATTTCTTCTATACTATGATCCTTTGGCTTATCAGGATTGATGTTTTTTGTGTTATACCTATATGATGGCAGGTAGATACCAATATCACGAAAACACAGAACCCAGTGTTCCCGTGCTTGTGTTTTTTGGGTTTGGTGTGTTGTTGGTTTTGGTTGTGGGGTAGAAAAGTGTTTTTATTGTTTTGAAGGTGGATTACATTCTTTTTTGGTATTTTATGAGAGAATGTAT
>NZ_PGCK01000018.1 GCF_021023085.1 Methanooceanicella nereidis
GGAAGGCAAACCCTCAGAGATATAAACACTTTTTAATCCCATAAAAAGAAAAATATCTCAACACAAGAGGAAAACGCCTTCCAACAAAAACACCGAACAACCACTCACACACCAACGGAACTACTGGAGTCCATAGAGCTCTTAACTATGAAAAACTTTTTAATGGTCTCTGTAAAGACTTGCATGTAACATCTATTATGGTATCGATGTTCTGCAGTTATGCCTGTCGGATGGCAGGTAGACACGTAACCTCACAGAAACACGGAAACACAAAATTTTTTTTAGAATTTAAGGGCACAAAAACCCAAAGGTTCACTCACCAAACCACAAAGGGCTCCAGTATCACCGTCAACGCGCTAAAGTCTCTAATGCACGGCTTAATGCTCGAAGTGCTCTAAGTCACCAACGCTAAAACAAGACCCGAACATTCTCCAAAAACACTAAATTTTAACTGCACGGTTGACGCTTACACGACAAATAGCCCTGCTATAAGTCAAGGGAAACACAAACCGGGATATTAAACTTTCGTGCTTTGGAGAATGTTCGGGTCTTGTTTTAGCGTTGGTGACTTTGAGAGGTTAGTGCGTTGAGCCGGGCGTTAGAGGTGTTAGAGCGTTGACGGTGATACTAGAGCCCTTTGTGGTTTGGTGAGTAAATTCTTAGTGCTTTTCGTGACCTTAAAAAATCATATAAAAAAATTTTGTGTTTCCGTGTTTCTGAGAAATTACGTGTCTACCTGCCATCCGACAGGCACAACCATAAAAACTCCATCTCAAAGACCATTTAGTAAGACACATTTTTCATTCTTAAAACCTGAGCAAGACCCCGCTCATCAAAGATTTAGTGGTGAAAAATAGTGGACCTTCGAGCCCATAGAGCCCTTAACTATGAAAAATTTTGGCATACATATCATACTAGGAACAGATACAAAATCATGAGCAGGAGAGACAGGCTACTAAGCGGTAATGGTCCAACCGGAGACATAAATCATATATAACTGGGGATAATAGTACATATACCGGATAAGAAAGCAAATAATGCAGGCCTTCAATATGAAGCCCGATAACAGTAAAAACAGGGATAAAATGGAAAAAGAAGAAACTCAATCACTTGTTCTCGACGCTTCGAGCGTAGTCTTAGGTGCCGGTCTGTTCCTCCTGTGGAAGACCATTATTAACAGCCTGGTATACTCCGTAATGAAAATGGGCTACGGAGCGAGCCTCACCGAATTCATATATTCGGGACAGGTCATGCAGTGGCTTACTGACGGCCCCCTGTTATTGTTCATTGTCGGGACACATCTTTTCATTAATAATATCCGGGGACAGGACTCTAAAAAGCAGTTCGACATCGACATGATAAAAGGCATCCTTGCCGGCTTCATAATATGGCTTGAGGTATGCACTGTAATATCTATCGCACAGTACAGGCTGGACTATATGTTGAGCATTACAGCCGGGTATGCTTTGATGGTCATTATCGTGCTCGCTTTACTGGTCAAGATATTCAAGCTTGATAGGGATAAAGCCAAGTTGCATCTATGATCTTACTTTTTCAGACCGGCCATTTTCATTAATATCGGCGTATATCGCCCTTAGTTTACCGATCGTGAGAGAAATGATTTATAATACTTTTAAAGAGTAATATATGGCGAGCGCAGAGCAAGCCCCCTGATCCCGGGATAGTGGCCCCGGGGTCCTTAATTTTTAAAAACCATGATCCAAAAGGACAGAATTTATGGACGCTCCGGGAAAATACCGGGGCGTAAACAGATAATAATTGCATTTTTTTATGACGTTAAAATATCATACGTAGTCGTCAAACAATAATAGCCTGCTGCCGTCCTTGAAATTGGCATTGACGATAATATGGGATCCTGCGCGATCCATATCTACTGATGAGTATTTCCCCGGTTTTATGTCTTCCCCGGTCAGGTTCAGGAATGAGCCTATATAATATCGGGAACCGTTCACGATGCCGGCCGATGATAATGGCGAGTCCACAGGCGCCAGCGCAGTATCAAGGATGTTGCAGCCGTTCACGAAGATCGTAAAGGGCATTGAGTCATCCAGCAGGCCAGTGCATTCTCCGCCATGACAGATGATCGATATTGAGTCGTCCGCGATCCTCTCTATGCTCAGGCCGTATGGACCGTATGGCGTACTATAGGCGAGCCCGCATACGCATCCGACTGTCGAAGATGCCGGAGGGGCGGCCAGCAGGATCAATAATACTGCGGCTATCTTAAAAATGACCTTAGAGGAGTCATTCTTTTTAGCGTTATATTTGACCTTGCTTTCTTTTCGTAACAAAAAATGAGTGTATACGTATGCCGCGATCGCTCCGAGGGATACGCATATCAGACAGGACAAAAAGAAGAACTCTATCCCGGCAATTAAAGATCCGTAGCCGTAAAGAGGCGTGTTCATGATCGTGTCGCCCAGCCGGTCATAAGCGGACATATTCGGGTTTGTTGGATGGTTTAGAAGGAATCCAAGGTTAAAGAGTATTATGAGCAGGACCAAAAATACCGGCATTATCACGAGCGCTGCGGTTACGCCTGCTATAAATGCGCTGATCAAGGATTCTTTAAATACCGGGGAGGAAGTAATGTCGCGGTTTTTCTTAAATAGTGTGTTTGTAAGGGATACGGACATGATCCCTCCCATCATCAGGATACCCGCTTCGGACATCAGCAGGTGTATGTCCCTGACTAAAAAGAACCTCCAGTTATATTCGACCGGGAATGACCAGACAGAGCCGATGACAAAGAACGCGGCGATAAAAAGAATACCGCAGACCAGTCCGGCCGCAATAGATCTACCGATAAATGAAAAATATTCTTTTACCGACCACTCTGGAAATATGCCCATGATGTCCATACCCTTGATATTCTGGATATTACGTTAAAATCAATTAACTCTCAATCTTATAGTATATAATCTTTGTATCGGAATATCAGTACATATATGCTGGAAATAGTTCTTTTTACCGGATCCGGTTGAAGATTATCGCCGGAGTAGCGATACACCTATCGATATAAGATCAATAGTCTTCGCATGATAGCCTCAAATCGAAATTAAAATTATTTTTGACCCTGTGGATTTATTAGCCGGCTTTAAAGCTTCGGGAAAAATTTTTTGAGGTAAGGCTTTAACGTGTAATACTCCAGGCCGCCGAGGATAGATACTAACGGGTGCAGTATCAAATAAAACAGGTACACTATAACCCAGAAGCTGTTCATTTCCAGGCCGTAAAGGAACCTGTTCGCGGAGCCGCCGTAGACGAAGAACAGGCCTATTGCCGATAATAATAATGTCTCCACGGTCATTTTTATTGTTCCCGCGCATCCCGACGCCAGTATAACGTCTATGAGGTTAACGCCTTTCATATGCGACAAATGCACTGACAGTGACCCTATGGCCCCGACTATCAGAAAAGATATGACGATCCATAGGACGAACCATAACAGGCCTTCATAGATGACATCAAAGGACTGTCCGGACTGATCGGCAAGGTCAGGATGTATCATCTGTACTGTCAGGTACAGCAGGGCGATAGCGATCACGCTTCCCAGTATACCTGCCATTATCGCCGGCCTAAGTCTCGAGCCCATCATATCATCCTGAAAAAACTATGTTGAATATAAAGGAGGAATATTTAACACTTACCCACAGACAGGCAGAATAAATATAATATTAAAAAAATTAGATTTATTCCTTCATCATACCAGGACACTGGTAATTCAGCGGTATGAACTTTCTTAGCACTTCTTTCGAGCCCGTATTAATAAAGTATTTTTTGAACTTCCCGTCCTGCTCCGCCTCTACAATGTTATCGGCGATGAACTTTTGTATATACCAGTGGACAGTGCTCTTGTCCAGCCCGAACTTTTCCGAAAGCTTCTGGTTCGTGATGCCCGGCTCGTCCAGAATGGCCTGCAGCATGGACCGGCTGGTATCGTTCCTGAGATGTGACGTTATCACTTTTTCGCTTTCGTCCATGCCCATGGAGTTCCGGTAGATGCGGGTGAACTTGCCCATTTTTTGAAGGATGATCTTGCCTTCCTGCTCGAGCATCTGGATATGATATTTTACTGTGCCGTTCTTCATGTTCCGGGACGATGTGATCTCCGAAGGAGTGCATCCCGGGTTACTCACCACATAATTAAAGATGATCTGCCTGTTCCTGTTGGCCAGGACGTTCTGCATCCTGTTTATAATGACAGGGGCCAGGCCTATGGCGCCGAGCACTATGAGCAGGCCGTCCGCTATCGCGGCGATCTTTATCCACAGCGGAAGGTCAAGGTAGGATACGGAAGCGGCGTCCGTCATTTCTGGAGAGATACCGATATCTCCGGCCGGCTTGACCACGTAATCGCCGGGGCCTTTTGAGAGAGGTAATAAAAACACTGAAGCAATGATTATCGCGCTAAGCACCAGTATTGACACTGCCACAAGCTTCAGATCGATCTTCATGGTACGTTCTCCGTTTTTGACTATTCGCATCCTGTGCGGATATAATATTCTTCTTTGCCCGCGATATCAATGCCATTAACCTTAAGGTTCCATTGCCCCGTCGCGAGCCCGTCCTCATTCGAGACCTCCAGGTTGATACGTCCGTCCATCTCGCCGTCTGAATCATCATAATACGGCCCGAGGATATGGCCGTCAGGCGTGTATATCAGAAGCCTGAGATCGTTCTTCGGCTCCTTCCATTTCATGTCGACTACCAGGGATGTGCTGGCTTCGCTGACTTCGCACTGGTGCCAGTTTGTCTGGCCCTGTAAAATATCGTTGTTAAGCTCTACCTCCGGGAAGTCATTTAAGACCGGCATCCCCTGTCGCTTAAACATGATGCCGCCATAGAACACACAGTCGAAAGTCCCGTCTTCGACCGGGACGGACTCAGGAGGGGGCACACGGAAGTACCTCGAAGGGGGGCCATCTTCGCTGAAATTCATCATGAAGCCGGCCATATATTTCAAGTCGAAATTTTCCGGGGTCACTCCGTCCGGATGCATTTTCATCCACATCAGCGGAATGGATTCCTGCCTGTGATCATTGGGCCTCAGCACGAGCATCTTTCCTGCCATAAAGCTATCCTTTGAGACAGGGAAAGGCTTCTCATGCATCGATCCTTCATGGAAAATAAAATCACAGGATAAGTTGGGATCTCTAAGATCGAGCACCATTGTCGTGTAGTTCACGTCGGAAAATTTTGAGACCATGCCGATGTCAATGTCTTTCACCGGAATGGCATTCATCGCTATATCCGCACTGGCTTCTTCGGCCATTCTTGCCGTGCCCGTCACCTGGCCAAAGGAGCTATAAGACAGCGATATCATCAAAAGCCCGAGCAGTAAGATAATCCCACTCTTTTTAAGCATTAATACCGATAGGATATGTTATTTCATGGCTATTTAAGCATTTTGACCATATTGTCCAACTGAAAGATAAAAATAGCTGTACTGTAGCTTGATACACAAGCATTTACAGAGCGTATGATTAGCATATATCAGGATTTTTCGAAAGCCCGAAGGCCCCGGGATATTACGATATCCCCGGGTCTTTGAGCCTCCGGGTGAAACAGGCTTGTGTTTTTTATATTTGGGTAAGATTTCGCAGAGGATTAACTGGCTTATCCGGTTTTAATAGGGTGGTTAATTCCCGGGTGATGTTTTATTTCCCGTGCCACATCCAATAAAAATGTTAATTAGCATACCTTTTAAGCTTTTTGACCAAATCGTCCAACTGTGGCAGGATAGTTGGACGATATGGCGAGAAATCATTTATAATCACTTCTCTAATGCCTCGTGTGGAAGCACTCGAAAAGGAGATGGCTTTAATGATAAGGACAGAGAACCTGACAAAAATTTACGATGGCGTCAGGGCCGTGGACTCACTCTCCCTTGAAGTGAAAGAGGGAGAGGTATTCGGGTTCCTGGGCCCCAACGGCGCCGGAAAAACGACGGCTATCGGCATGATGGTCGGATTGATAGAGCCCGCGGAGGGGAAATGTCTCATCAATGGCGTCGACGTGATCAAGAACCCGCTCGACGCAAAGAGGATGACAGGATACCTCCCCGACGGAGTAGGCTTTTATGCTCACCTTAGCGCAAGGCAGAACCTGAAATATTTCTCGAAGTTCTATGATATGGAAAGCGGGGATGCTGACAGGCGTATTGCCGAGCTTCTGGACTATGTAGGGCTCGCCGGAGTGGAGAAGCCCGCAGGAAGCTTTTCCAGAGGCATGAGGCAGAGGCTTGGACTGGCTCAGGCGCTTTTGAACGACCCCGAGATAATATTCATGGACGAGCCGACCAACGGCCTGGACCCGCAGGGCGTGATGCAGTTCAGGCACGCGATAAACGATCTTGCGAGGAAGGGCAAGACGATATTTTTCTCATCCCATATCATGGAAGAGGTGCAGCAGGTATGTAATACGATAGGCATCATCACCAAAGGGAAACTGATTGCGAGCGGCACGATCGAAGATGTAAAGAGGAAGATGAGCGGCAGCGACAGGTACACCATCCTGATCAAAGTGGCCGGCGACATGCCAAAGCTTGCCGACACAAGGATCATGGACGCCGTATACAATAACGGAAGCGCGGTCATAGAATCTTCTATAGACATCAGGGATGACATATCGACAGAGCTTTACGGGAAAGGTGTCAGGATACGCGAGCAAAGGCTGGTCGAAAGGTCTCTTGAGGACGTGTTCCTGGAAACGGTATACGGAGGAGCGTAAAAATGAAAAAAGAACTTATCGTAGCTAAGAAAGAGTTTAACGATCATCTTACCAGCAAGCGCTTTTTAGTCATCCTGGGTGCCCTTATATTACTGTCCATCGTCGGCATAATCTCGGGGATAACCGAATACAACTCCCAGCTAGATGATTACAGGGCGAATATGCAGGGAGCGTCGCAGATAATGATGGGCCCGCAGCAAACTCAAATGCCCACCGTGCTCCTTGTATTTCAGAGCATCAACGACTACTTCCTTATCATAGGATTGGCGCTTGCCGTATCCATGGGATTTGACGTCATATCGCGGGAAAAAGAGGACGGCTCGTTAAAATCGTTATTGACGCATCCCGTGTACAGGGATTCTATCATTAACGGAAAGACCATCGGCTCTGTATCGATGCTTACCGTGGTGCTTGCAGCAATGTTCCTCATGACCATCGCGTTCATGCTGTTCTGCGGCCTTGTTCCGACGGGCGATGACATGGTAAGGATAGGCATGTATTTCGTCATGACCTTGCTGTACTGCGTCACGTTCTTCTCGATATCCCTTGTGATGTCTACGTGGGCTAAAAACTCGGCCATGTCAGTAGCATACACTCTTGGCGTACTGCTTTTCGTAGTATTGCTGCCCATGCTGTCGTTCAACATTGTCGGACTGGCGATGGGAGAGGAGCCGGATATGCTGGTAGTGTCAACAGATGCTCAATCCGCGAACTCCCAGGACATCAGGATCAACTCTGGCAATCCCGGTAACTCCACCAGGCAAATGATGACGATCAGCCCGGAATATACGTCCTACTGGGAGACAAGAAACCAGATAACGGGCATTATCAACATGATATCGCCCGTGAACAACTTCCAGTGTATATCCGAAGTATTGTTAGAAAAACTCAAATCGCCTATCAGCACTATTGCCGGATCTAACGTCCGGGTCAACTTCCAGACTTACGGCAGACTGCCGTCCAGCGAGATATATGCGACGGATTCGCTGTCATCGGTGATCGTTAACATAATATCGCTGATAGTGATCTCAATAGTGGCATTAGCGGCATCCTATGTTAAGTTCATGAGGGCGGATGTAAGATGAAAAACAGTAGGATCATCCTGCCGCTATTGATGCTGTTGCTGACGGCCTCCGCGATCCCTGCGTCTGCGGACAGCGGGTACCAGACAGTTTACTCGAACTGGGTGAACAGCGGAGAGATAGTACAGGCGAACGGATGCTATGTCAATATTACAGTAGCAGGCCCGGGATATGTTCATGCGGTGGTAAAGAGCCCGGAATACCCTGACGGCGATGTGACAATATCGACAGGCAACTCGTACTACTATTACGGTGTGATCAAGATCTACGTGGTGGAAGTGGACGAGTCAATAGGTCGTGCCCTTGTGGACATCTCCAAACCTGTCGATTCGGTAGAGACCTCAGGCACCACGCTGACCTGTGATGTCCCCGGACAGTTAGCGCTGGGCGGTGACAGCATATCTTTCCCCATCATCATAAAGAACGATAACGGGGATGATAAGACATATACCCTTTCGTCTTCAAGCGATGCGGGCTGGGAGACAGGCTTCATGTACGGGGATAAGGGTATTTACAAGATATATGTCCCTCAAGGCCAGTCGAAGACCGTTAACCTCGTGGTGGAAACAACGGCCAGCAGCGACATAGGAGAAAAGAAGGTCACCGCAAAAGTTGACAGCCTGAGTATTGACCTCTATGTATATATCACGAGCGTGAACCAGACCACAGAGATATCTTCCAGGTATAGCTCGAAAATTTCGTCCATAGGGGAGAAAAGCCTGTACGAGCTGAGCATTAAGAATATCCAGTCAACGGAGAACAGTTACGGCCTCTCTGTGGACGGGCTTCCTGAGAACTGGTATTACAGGTTCAAGGAATCCTCGACGAGCACTGATGAGATGGCCGAGGTCATCGTACCGGCTGATTCAGTAAAGACCATCATTCTGGAGATAGTCCCGCCTTACAGCGTTACTGAGGGAGAGTATAACTTTACGGCAAAAATCGAGACACCTGATGGTGTCACTATAGAAAAAGACCTGACGTTAAAGCTGAAGAGCAGCGTCGGCATGACCGTGACAAGCTCAAAGCTCGCCTATGATTCAAAGCCGGGCGAAACATTCAGCATCGACGTGTACGTCACGAACGACGGCACGGGCGGAACTCTGACTAACGTCAATCCGGAAGTGACCGCTCCTGACGGATGGGTCATAAATTGCTATCCGGAAATGATCAGCACTATCAAAGCAGGCGAGACGCAAAAGTTCACGATAAGCGTCCAGTCGCCGGGCAATATCGTCGCCAGCGACTATGAAGTAGATATAGATGTGAACAGTGATCAGGTCATGAAAGAAAAGACCTACAGGATCACGATCGCGACCGAGTCCTACATACCGTACATTGGCGGCGCGATCATTATAATGGTGCTGGCAGGGCTTGTCCTGGTGTTCAGGAAATACGGGCGCAGATAAATGCGCCTGTTATCGCTTTTTTTAGCCAGAAGTTAGCAGGAGGCTTTTTATAAATGGATTAAAAAATTAAGGATTGGCCATAGACCATATGGCCGGCCAGTATCGAGAGGAACCGGACATGGAATGGCAAAACGGCCTCAAGGAACTATCAAGGAATAACCTGTACCTTGCTGTCTTTATAATATCTGCTATAATTGTCATGATAGGCGTTTTTATGACTCTTTCCGTCTCGGTGAAAAGCTTTTATCTTGTTTTTGAGGGTATAGGGCTGGCATCTCTTGTGTATTACTTATCCGACATAAAAATAAGGGACAGGATACGCCTCCTGTTTATCAGCCTGTCTTGCTTCGCGGCCGCATTCTGGTGGACAGGGTATTTTTACTTTATCAATAGCGAGGTAAATGCAGGATTATTCTATCTTTTGATAGGATTTGTTTTGATAGGTATAGTATTCTGGCTGTATCAGAAGAACATTAAAAAGTCGGGGGCCCAGGCAAAGATATCGGAGTTCGACGGCTTTTAATATAGATCATATATGTTTGTTCACTTTTACTGAGAGAGATTATTTATAATTCCATTTTTAAATTATGTGATAGTAGACGACCGTACTGGAAAATTGATCCGGTCAAGGTGCTGACATGGACGGGAACATGATAATGGGCATGCGTCATTCGGGCTGGATAAGATTAGCCCTTGAGACAGTATCAGTATTTGCGATATTTTTTATCGGGATATTTTTCTATAACGGAGATCCCGATATGGCGATAATAGTATCCTTGTCTGTAGCCCTGTTCTACCTGCTGGTCTATGTGCTGACAGGAAAAAGCATGTTGAGGCGTTACGTTCCGGAAGAGGAGATCGAATTAAAAAATAGAGGCTCGCTAGGGGTGCTGGCATCGCTGGCATTCTTCGCGGTAGGGCTTGTGACCGTGACCGAAAACACCATCGTTTTTTCGTCAACTATATTTACCGGGCTTTTTATCTTTTTCTCTTCGCTGGGAATGCTGACGGAAAGGAACAGGAGGATGCTCAATATGGTGGCTGCGATATCGCTTCTGCCGATACCTTTTATCATTTCCGTGGACATCGAGGACGTATATGTTAAAGCGCTATTATACTTGATCGGTGCAGCGTGGCTTTTCTTTATCCTGTCAGGAGCATACGGGATGATCATAAAAAAGAAAACGAAGCAATATGGCTGAACCCTAAAGGACCGGCTCGCTGTAAGAGTCCGCCATATTCATTTCTTGCTCACTGTCATTGCTTTTAACGGGCTGGTGCCCGATTTAAGGCCTTTTAAGAAATCGATTATATCACCCATTGTTGATCCCTTTCCGATACGGTCCACGATCGCGCTACCGACTATAGCCCCGTCGGCCCCCATGCCGATAATTGACTGTACTTGTTCGGGCCGGGAAATGCCGAAGCCTACGGCAACGGGTATGCCGTTAGAACATTTTATTGTAAGATCAAGTGTCTGCTTAATGCTCTTTGAGATACTTTCCCTTGCCCCTGTCACTCCCATAGTCGATACCAGATAAACGAAACCTGATGCGTTATCCAGTATCATCGACATCCTTTCAGGGGAAGTATTCGGCGTCACGATGTTGATATAGTCCACGACTTCAGACTTACATAGTGCCCTGACATCGCCGCTTTCTTCATATGGCAGGTCGGCTATTATCAGTCCCGCGACCCCGGTCCTTGCGCATTCTTTAATGAAACGCCCGACACCATACTGCAGCACGATATTGTAATAGGTGAGATACACTATCGGGACCTTTTTATCCAGCCTTTCGACTATCTCGAACGCCTTATCCGTGTTCATGCCCGCTTTCAATGCCCGGTCTACGGCAGCCTGTATCACGGGGCCGTCCGCTATCGGGTCCGAGAACGGGACGCCCAGCTCAAGCACGTCCACATTGCCCGAATCTATCAAGGATTGGGCTATCATTAAAGATTCTTCGGGAGAAGGATCGCCTAACGTGATGTAAGATATCAGGGCTCCCTCATGCCTGCTCTTGAGAGTCTCGAATTTTTCTTTTAGCCTCATATGGAGACCCCCATTTGCTTCGCCACTGTCTCGACGTCCTTATCTCCTCTTCCCGACAGGTTGACTATAACTGTGTCGTTTTTCTCAAACCCTTTGCTGTTCTTTATCGCCCATGCGACCGCATGTGAGGACTCCAGCGCCGGCAGTATGCCTTCCACCATTCCCAGTTCCTGGAAAGCGAACAGCGCTTCGTCGTCCGTTGCATAGCTGTATTCTGCCCTTCCGACATCCCTTAACAATGCATGTTCCGGCCCTACGGCGGCATAGTCGAGCCCTGCGGAAACGCTGTGCGTATCCTGTATCTGGCCGTATTTGTCCTGAAGCACATACGTATATGATCCATGCAGCACGCCTTTTGTGCCGGTCTGGAACCGCGCCGCGTGCTTGCCGGACTCTATCCCGCAGCCGCCGGCTTCCACGCCCACAAGGCGCACATTCTCATCCTTCAGGAAACCGGAGAATATCCCTATCGCATTGCTGCCTCCGCCGATGCATGCGACGATGCACGAAGGTAGCTTTCCCTCGCGCTCAAGTATTTGAGCTCTCGCTTCTTTCCCGATAACGCTCTGGAAATCCTTTACCATGGCAGGGAACGGGTGTGGCCCGTAGGCGGTACCGAACAGGTAATGAGTGTCATCGAGACAGGTGACCCAGTGGCGCATGGCTTCGCTTATGGCATCCTTCAGTGTGCGCGTGCCGTTCTTCACAGCGACGACCTCCGCGCCCAACAAACGCATCCTGAACACGTTCATCTTCTGCCTTGCGATATCGACTTCGCCCATGAATATCGTACACTTCATCCCGAGAGCCCTGGCAGCGGTCGCGGTAGCCACTCCATGCTGGCCTGCGCCTGTCTCCGCTATCAGCCTCCTCTTACCCATCTTTTTAGCAAGAAGCGCCTGTCCGATCGTATTATTGATCTTGTGGGCGCCGGTGAATGCCTGGTCCTCGCGCTTGAGATATAACTTAAGCCCATACTTCTCGCTCATGTTCCTTGCGAGCGTGAGCGGTGTGGGCCTGCCAACGAACTCTTTTAGATAATTTTCAAGCTCGGCCCTGAAACCGGGGTCGTTCCGGTACCTTTGGTATCCTTCATCCACGTCTTTCAATGCCGGCACAAGCATCTCCGGGACATACATGCCCCCGTATTCCCCGTATCTTCCTGTCTGCAGCATTTCAGGCCTCCCTTGCACCGATGATAAAGTCCCTGACCAGGTCAATATCTTTTATAAAGCTCTTTTGCCCCTTCATTTCCACTCCACTTGATACGTCCACGGCGAACGGCCTTACTGACCGTATCGCATTCCCTACGTTCGACGGCGACAATCCGCCGGCAAGGATCACCGGCATCGATAGTGCGGAGACTATCTCTCCGGATATCGACCAGTCATGTGTTGCCCCGCTTCCGCCTTTAGCGGGTGATGCCGTGTCCAAAAGGATTGCGTCGGCAGAACCCTTGTATGAAAGCGACCTTTCTACCTCGGCGCCTTCGCCCACATGTATGGTCTTTATCAGGCGAATTCCCGGAAGCGCCTGTCTTATTCTCAAGAGCGTTTCCGGAGACTCGTTCCCGTGAAGCTGTATGGCGCCCGGCCTGATCCTCAGCGCGGCGTCGATCACTTCCTCATGGGACGAAGGCATCATCACGATGACCGGCGTGATGAACGGCGGAAGCCTTCTCGTTATTTCCCTCGCTTTCTCTACCGTTATGCGGCGGGGGGAGACTTTAACGTTGACGAGCATTCCCACTGCGTCGGCTCCGGCCATCGCGCAGCTTACGGCGTCCTCAACGCTGGTGACACCGCATATCTTTACCCTGGTCATGCGTATGCCTCCGCAAGCCGGGAACTTTTTAGGTAGGCATTCATTATTTCAAATGCTCGCCCTGAGTCTATAGACTCCGATGCCAGTTCAAGCGCGTCCTCTATCGAACCTGCCTTTCCGCCGACATATATGCCGCATGCCGCGTTCAATAATACCACGTCTCTCTTCGGGCCTTTCTTCTTTTCTTGTAGTATATCGCGGGTTATCAGGCAGTTCGAATATGGATCGCCTCCCTGCAGGTCTATGACTTTTACCTCCCGTATGCGGAAATCGGACGGGTGGATGCTGTATATCTCTAGCTTTCCGTCAGTGACCTCGCATATCCTGGTCGGCCCGATAGTAGAGACCTCGTCCAGCCCGCCCACACCATGCACCACAAGTGCTTTTTCGACACCCAGGTCCGACAGGACTTTTGCGATGAGCGGTAAAAGCTCTTCATCGTATACTCCCATGACCTGCGCCTTTGCAGAAGCAGGATTAGTGAGAGGGCCCAGAACGTTGAACACGGTCCTTATCCCGATCTCTTTTCTGGGCCCGATGGCATGTTTCATGGCCGAATGAAATAATGGGGCGAACATGAAGCCAAAGCCGATCTCCTCTATGTTGGCCCTGACCTTTTCCGGCGGCATGTCTATCTTTGCACCAAGGGCTTCCAGCAGGTCAGCGCTTCCCGATTTAGAAGTCACCGAGCGGTTACCGTGTTTAGCCACAGGCACGCCAGCCCCTGCCACTACGAAAGACGCTATTGTGCTGATATTGAACGTCTTTATGGCGTCGCCGCCTGTGCCGCACATGTCGACTAACCTTCCTCGCACTTTAGGCTCGATGCGATGGGCGAACTCCCTCATGACCCGGGCGAACGAAGCGATCTCGGATGCGGACCCGCCTTTCAGGCTCATCGCCGTAAGGAAACTGCCTATCTGCGCCTGGGTGGCCTCACCAGACATTATTCTCCTCATCGCGTCCTCTGCTTCCCCTGATGTAAGATCTTTTCCGGCCACGAGTTTTTGGATGTATTCCCTCATGCTTTCGAGCCCCCTTCAGATGCGCCGAAAAGGAAATTTTTCAACAGTGCCTTGCCGTTTTCCGTGAGGACAGATTCGGGGTGGAACTGGACTCCCTCAATCGGATAATCTCTGTGTCTTACTCCCATTATCTCACCGTCGGGGCTCGTGGCAGTGACCTTGAGGCATTCGGGCAGCCCGCTCTTTTTAATGGTCAGAGAATGATACCTGGCCGCGACAATGGGCTCTTTCAGCCCGGAGTATATGCTCTCGCCGTCATGCTCTATCCTGCTGGGTTTACCATGCATCGGTGCAGATGCCCGTGATACCGTCCCGCCGAACGCTATGCCGATACACTGATGGCCCAGACACACGCCCATTATCGGTATTTTCTTGCCCATCGTCCGGATGATGTCGACACACCTGCCTGCATCCTCCGGCTTTCCCGGGCCTGGACTGATGATTATCCTGTCCGGGGACAGGGACGCGATCTCTTCGGGGCCTGCCGTATTCGGCACGACCTCGGGCTCGCAGCCAAGCTCCCCGACGTATTGATACAGGTTATAAACGAATGAGTCGATGTTATCGATGATCACTACTTTCAACTTATTTGCCTCCTTTAATGGCATACCCTATGGCTTTCATCATCGCCGCCCCTTTGTTCATCGATTCTACGTACTCGTTCTCCGGAACGGAGTCCGTGACAATGCCGGCCCCTGCCTGAACATAGGCCTTTCCGTTCTTCAGGAGGATCGTGCGTATGGCGATGGCAAGGTCGGCGTTATCGTTAAAACAGAAATATCCGACGCAGCCCGCGTAAAGGCCGCGCCTTCTTCCTTCCAGCTCTTCGATTATCTGCATAGCCCGGGTCTTGGGGGCGCCGGAGACTGTGCCGGCTGGAAATGTGGCTGCAAGCACATCTATGGCATCCTTATCATCCTGAAGCTCGCCCACAACGTTGGACACGATGTGCTGCACGTGAGAGTATTTTTCCACGGCCAGATAGTCGTTGACCACGACCGTGCCAAACCTGGATACCTTTCCTGCGTCGTTACGTCCCAGGTCGACAAGCATCACATGCTCTGCAAGCTCCTTAGGGTCGGCTTTCATCTCGTCCTCCAGCCGTTTATCATCTTCTTCTGTGGCACCCCTCGGCCTTGTCCCTGCTATCGGCCTTACAGTGACTTTGCGGTCTTCGACCTTTGCGAGGATCTCGGGGCTTGAGCCAGCGATGACAGTATCCCCGAACTCCAGGAAATACATGTATGGGGACGGGTTTATCTCCTTCAATGCCCTGTACAGAGCGACAGGGTCGATGTCCGCCGTTATCTCCGCACGCTGCGAGAGCACGATCTGAAATGCATCCCCGTCGAGTATGTATTCCTTCGCGCGCTCGACCATTTTTACGAACTGCTCTCGGGAAGTGGAAAACTTCACTTCCATGTGCTGTTCTCCGGAAGCGTGTTCCTCGAATCGGGGGGTCTCGCCTTTCATGGCTTCTTTCATTGACCTTATCCTGCCTATGGCAGCTTTCACCTGACCGTCACGGTCATTTCCGTCATCGATCGCGCTGGATACCAGCAGTGTCATTTTTTGCTCATGGTCATAGACGACGAGGTCTTTTACAAATAAAAGCTCGGCGTCCTGGCATCCGATGTCGTCGTCGGCAGTGTCGCCGATATTATCCACATACCGGATAAAATCATAGGAGATATATCCTGCAAGGCCTCCGAAAAATACGGGCACTTGAGGGTTATAACCGTAAAATGATTCCTCATGCACGAACACCGGCCTTGCAGGCTTGAAGCCTGCCATTATATCCTTTAAAAGTTTTACCGGCCCTCCAGGATAGTTCTCCACGATGGAACCGTCTATAGATATCTCCCCGTCCTTTATGGATATGACAGAGCCGCTGCTGCCGATGAATGAGTATTTTGCAGATTTTCCGCCTGTGTCGGCAGATTCTAACAGAAATGAATAGGCTCCCGGGCTCTTAAGTTTTAAATATGCCTCAAGAGGGGTGATCTCGGGCCGGATGGCTTCTATCACCGGGATGACATTTGAAGGCCTGGAACGCCTTCTTTGTATATTATCTAAGCTAAGCGTATCATGCTTTCCGTAGAAACGTGTCTCCTGCATTACAGTTCGCCCCCTTCCACGAACGCTTTGAGCAGTGCCGAGGGATACGCCGACATCATCAATGCGCTGCCTATAAGGGCCGCGTCGCAAAACTGAAGCACATATCTTAGCTGTCCGGGGTCCTCTATCCCGGAAGCGCTGACCCTGACGCCTTCGACAAAACCTGCAAGCCTTTCAGTCCTTTTTATGTCGATCTTGAGAGTGTCCTTGTCCCTGTTATTTATCGCGAACAGCTTTGCACCTGCGGATACTGCACGGCCGGCATCTTCTTCGCTATGGATCTCGACCAGCGGCTCCATACCGTACCTGCGGGACTCAGATATCATTTCTCCAAGACCTTCGCTGTCAAAAAATGAGGATATGAGAAGCAGGCTGTCAGCGCCGTAATGATAGGATTCTTTCACCTGGCTTATGTCGAAAAGAAAATCCTTTCTCAGTACCGGCACCTTCCTGTCTCTCGATACTTCCTTGAGCGTATTGAGCGAGCCCCGGAAAAATTTTGGCTCGGTGAGGACCGATATCCCGCATGCGCCGCTATTTACGAACGCCTTGCTGATCTGGCGCGGGTCATCGATCTTTCTTAACTGCCCCGCTAGAGGCGATGCAGGCTTGATCTCCGCTATCACCGGGTTTTTACCTTCCGCTTTCGCCCTGCAGATAGAGTCGATAAGGCTCATGGGCTTTCTGATGACCTTGACCTCCTGGTCGAAGGGCCTGAAATCTTTCATGCGGGAGCGCAATATGCTGTTAAAGTCCAATTCACTCACCATGTACAATTTAGTACATTATTGTATATTATTATACACAATAGCCATTATATAAACGTTACTCATTGAGAATGTGCAATAAAAAAGACATTTAAAAGACTCCCTGAAAAATGTACAAATATATACGTATAAACCGCAAAGGATTTTAAATTCGAGCGCTTATATACCATGCACAGGGAGCGCAGCATGTTCGAGGATATAATTAAGAAATATTTTACCAACGAAGAAGGCGTCTTCGAATTTAACGAGCATATAGACAAGTTCGCGCTTATCTACGCCGGGATGATACTGGTGACCAGCATAATGCTAAAGGCGCTAGGGGTAATATGATCGTGATTAAATGAACGGCCGCTTATTCGTAGACCATTGATCAGTTATTGCTTTTAATATTGAAAAAGAGTTAAAAAATATTTATGGAGACCTTTGACTTTCATCAAAGACCTCCTGCTTCAACATCCCATTTTCACTTCTCAGTCTTTTCTTTGGAAAACGGCATCCACCAGTTGTACTTCTTCATCAGCACCATCACGGCCGGCACAACGACAAGTCTCATTACTGTCGCGTCCAGTATGATGGCTAGACACAGCACGAACCCGAACTCTTTCAGTTCCAGCATATCCGATAGCAGCATGGACCCGAAAGCGGACGCCATGACAGCACCGCAAAGCGTGATGATAGTCCCTGTAGCCTCGACCGCGTGCGTGATGGCTTCCTCTTCGCTCTTACCGTTCAAGACCTCTTCGCGGATACGCGATACGAGGAATATGTCGTAGTCCACGCCAAGCCCCATGAGCACGCAGAACAGCATTATCGGCAGCAGCCAGATAATGGACGCTCCCATCCAGAACTGGAACACGATTATGAACGCTGCCAGTGTCCAGAATATGCTCATAAGCAGCGTGACAACCAGACGCGCCGGCGTGAATACCGACCTTAGCAGGGCTACCAGCACAAAGAATATGCCGATAAGCACGACAGGTATGACAATTCCATAATTATCCGTGCATATCTTCTGGTACTCGAACATGCCTATGGACGCACCGCCAAGAAGCAGTGATACTCCGCTCCCGGGGCCGTTTTCATATTCGGTCAGCTTTGACTGTATGGACTCCGTGGTCTTCCTTGCGCCTTCGGCGAACGGCGAGCCTTCGAACGAGACATAGATCACCGTGGTCTTCCCGTCCATGCCCGTGTTGTCCTCCATATAGGACTTATAGAACTCTTCCTCGATGTCAGGATAAGACTCCAGGTCGTTATAATCAATGGTGCTGCCATCCGGCCTTGTCATTGAATATACCTTCTCGACGCCGCTTATACCCGCGATCGTAGCGGAGATATCTTCGATCTGGCCTAACGCACCCGATGTATAATTACCTGAGCTGTCAGTGAGATTATACGGGAGCGTGACGACTATCATAGCCTTTTCGAAAGCGCCGCTCCCGAACTCATCGTTTATAAGGTCATATCCGACTTTACTCTCTATGCCGCCCGGCATCATGGATATGAAATCCATTCCCAGGGTAAGCTGCGAATAGATCATTATCGCCGGTATGGTCAACAGAAGCGCGATGAGTAAGATGACCTTGGAGTTTTTTATCACAGCCCTTGTGATCTTTGACCATAGCCCGGTAGTAAAGCCGGTCGTGCCGGAGTTGTATATTTTCCTCGGCCAGAACAGCCTGTCGCCGACGACCATCAGGACAGCGGGAACAAGCGTCAGTGCGACCAGCATGGATAACATGATACCCACGGCAGTGCCGACTCCCACCGACCTGAAAACACCCTGGTCTACGAGTATCAGCGCCCCGAAGCCTATCATCGCAGTAGTGCCGCTTGAGGCTATGCTTTTACCGGCGTTCCTGACCGCTGCCTTTACAGAGTCCGCGATCTCAGAGCCTTTCGAGCGCTCCTCGGCATATCGTGATAGCATGAACACGCAATAATCAGTCCCCGCTCCCAGCATGATGACCAGCATGAAGGTCATCACAAGATAATAGAACTGGAAGCCTGTGCTGAGAACCCCCATAACACCGAAAGCCGCCACTATGGCAGTGCCTATGAGGATAAGAGGCACGAACGGCGTAAGGAACGACCTGAAGTATATGCCCAGGAGTAACAGTATCAACACTATTGTGACCTTATCGATCCTGTCGACATCCGCCATGGACGCGCTCTCGGTGTCCATGGACATGGCCGACGTGCCAGTCACGTATGCCATGACATCCGGATACTTCCCGTCCTGCAGCATTCCTGATATGTGGCCCCTTATGATCTTGACCGCCTCGATCGAACTCGCGGCATCGTCCAGGTCGCTCGTCGTTATGATATAAAGCGTGATGCTGCCCGAAGCCAGCGTATTGACGATCGAGTCCGGGAATATCTGCGGGTCATCGTATCCGTGGGACATAACCCAATCGGATGCGAACCCCTCAAGCTCAGGCCCGGTCTTTCCTCTGCCCAGGTCCAGCAGCGCTTTAAAGTATGTGGTATTGCCGGTTATGTTAATCTCATCGGCGATCTTGAACGCCACATAGTCTTTTAGCGTCTCGTTAGTCGCGTTCCTGCCGAGGCCGTATATATCCAGCACGAACTCTCTTTCCGTATCATTAAGATCCTCCAGGGCCTCGTTCAGGACGTAATCGGATATCACTTCATCTTCGGGATCCTGTCCCATGGCAAATATGTCGCGCACAGCTTCCTGCTCGGTATCGTTCAGGCCTTTACATACTTTCTTTATGACATATTTATCGTAATCTTCGCTGGTCACGAATTCGCCCAGCGCCCACGCGTCCCTGACGACCTCGGCGGCATCTTCGTCAAGGTCCTTAACTGCCTGGTCGACAATATATGAGCCTGCGCGGTCCTTTGACGGGCTCCTGCCCAGCGCGTACAGGTCTCGTGCTGCCTTGCTTTCGCTGTCGGACATTCCGGCAGTGATCATGTTTATTACGAAACCGTCTATGGCGCCTTCTGACGGGTTCTGGCCGAGGTTATAGATCGCCATAAGACGCTGCCGGTCATCGTCCGACGTTAGTCCCTGGGCGGCCATTGCCCTGCCGACGATGAAACTGGCAAGCTCCTGCTGATCCTGGTATCTCGCGAGATCGAAGTTCTGCACAAAGTCCATCATCATCGGCTGCTGATCCTGAGGCATGCCGGAAATAAATCCGGGTGCGGCTGCGGATATTGTCTCCTGCGCCCTCGCATATGGGTCTGCAGTGCCCGCATGATTTGCCCATTCGGCGTTGAAGGCCCCGAGATATCCCAGCGCCATGTCTCTCTGGGACTGGTCCTGCATCGCGTTATTGATGTAGTCGGCAGTGTTCTGGTACGCTATCGAGTTCAGCGTCGTATCGTTCAGGGACGAGTTCGACTGCTGTGCGGCGCTCCATGCGTTCGCATAATATAGCGGGACTCCAAAAAGGATGTCAGCGACACCTTTCATCTGGTACAGGCCGGAATGCGCCATGACTATCTGGTCTCTTGCCTCGTACATTTTGGCGCTCGACGCGATAGCCTGCTGTACAGCCTTTCTCAGTTCGTAGTTTGCGCTTGAGACGTTATCTTTAAGATAATACAGGTCGCGGTTATTGTTCCGGACGGTGTCTGTAGCATTATAAAGCTCGTAGTTCAGGTCCGAGGCGTTATCATAGAGCTCGAACATCGCATCGTAGAGCTCCGGCGTCATATTGACGAGTGCCTCACGATGGATATCGTAGATGGAAGACGTCCCCGTAACGTTCTTTATCGACGCGTCTCCCATTATCGTGGCGTTCAGGTCATCTATGAATGGTATAGTTGCCGATTTGTTATCGGACTCGATGACTACAAGAATGTTATTTTTCGCCTCGCTCGGGAACACTTCATCATACTTGTCCTGTGCGACGAAAGCCCCGAGGTCCCTGGGTATGAAATTTTGGGTGTCGTATTCAAGATTCTGCATGAACACCCCGGTTAACGGAAGTGATATGACGAACAGGATCACCCACAGGGCGATAACCGCCCATGAATATTTCGTGATAATATCGCTTAGCTTATTGAACATGCTGTAACCGCCTCATATCAAATAAGGTCCCGGCATTTTACCGATAATTTAAAAGTTCCCGTCTTTACTCCAAGGACTTTCTCAACTATCTCTTTAGCAGCCAGTAATTTTCTGTTGATCTCCTCTGTGTTTTCCAGGAGAGACATCGAGTCATGCAAGTATCCGAACATCACAAGTAAAAGTTCCGTAGTCTCTCTCGGATAGCCTGTCCTGAACAGCCCTTCGCTGATCCCCTGTTCTAAGACTTGTCCCACCTTAGGTATGATCAGCGCGTTGATCTGCGAGGAATACCTTTGATGTATCAGAATGTTCTTTTCGTAATGCAGGAATTGCACCATCTTCTGTTTGCCTTTCGGGAAATCGAAGGACAGGTCGATGATCATCTGGAGTTTTTGCTGTGCGTTAAGCTCATCGTCTCCGCATATCTTATCGACCATACTTTCGAAGTTTCGGAAATAGCGCTCTATTACCTCATTCAACACATCCTCTTTCGAATTAAAATAATAGTAAAAAGTCCCCTGGGCGACGCCGATGTTCTTCACGATGTCGCTGACGGTCGTCTGGTCATAGCCTTTTTCAATGAACATGCTTTCGGCAGTATCTATGATCTCGCTTTTTCTCTCTAGAGGGTCTTTGGATATTCGTGCCAATTTATCACCTCTGATATAACTGACTAATTGTCAGTCAGTATAGAAGCGCTTTACATATTTAAGGTTATTTATATATCATAAAAATTTATATGACAAATGATTGGGTTTTTAGCGATTTAAAGTCATATCATCCCGAAATAAAGATACTATAAGACGTATCCGTCAATAGAGTCGCTGTAAAAAATGTAGATATTGAACCCTAATCTTGTTCATATTGTCAATGGCCCCCTGACAAAAACACGAAATGACACTAATCGGAAAAAGATCATTTGAGCTCTTTAAGCTCTTTAGTGTGTGATCCCGGATTCTTTGCCAGATAGACAGCAGCGCCGGGCTTATGAAGAAGCGTACAGTTCATGCACGTCCATACGGGGTATCCTTTAGTGCTCAGGATCCACTTGCCGAACTCGGGGTCTTCGCACGGGTACAGCGGGCAGAAACAGTGCGTACAGTCCTGTCCCTCGTAATGGCATGGGTAATAGCTACATTTCCCTTTCCCGTTCGCCTCGGACGGATGTGATATCCAGTAGGGGCCCTGTTCATTTTGGGCGTATATGAAAACCCTGCTCTTGACCTTATCGTTTCCGACGACAGCGTGCTGGCGCTTAATGCCTTCGGTGACGCCTTTTTTAACGCATCTGTATATACTCTGGCCCAGGTTCGTGTATGTGCCCGAGTATTCGTAGAACGCGGGCTCGCATAAGCTGCCGTAATCCCTTACCTCGGTAAGCACGGCTACGGCATCGGTAGTGGTCCCGGTGAACTCGAAGCCCATCTCGAAGAGCGCTTTCGCCTTTGCCTCGGTAGCCGTGATGACCGCGCTGCCTATGGCTCCCTCCGACATCTTCCCGTGGACTATCAGGATAATGTTGATCGTTCCGGGCACATGAGGGTCATGGCAGGGATTGCTGATGCCTGCCGTAATGAATGCCGTTATCAGGTGATCCCTTACGACGCACAGGTTTTCCATGTACACGGCAGTCATAAATCCGAAATACGGAAAGTCGGCGCCCAGCTTTGAGGCGACCTCGTCCATATATTTTACCGGGTCGTCATGGTTGAAGTCTTTGTTAACATGATGGTTAATGATGGATCGCACTCTTTTTCTTCCGCCGTTTATGCCTGTGCTGAAACCATCAAGATCTCCTTTTATGATAAGCGTATCTTCATTAACATAATATCTCAAACTTCGCACCACCACGCGACCGGATAACGTAAAGCCCCGGATATGATAATGTTGTATGATGCGAATAGTCCTTATATACTTGATGCTTAGCAGCGTATTCCTTAAAGCCGTGTGCTTTAAGGCTCTGATTTCCCGATCCCCGTATGAATTCGCGGACAAAGGCGCAAAAAACTAATGGCTATAAGAACAGACCAATATGGAACGATTTTTTGTTGCGGGCATTATAATCTAGATAATTTTAAAATCTAAAACTTTTTAAAGCAAACTTTATGTATAGAAAGCCCTTACTAATACTAGAAAAATTGATTATTATCAATTTAAACTGAGGTGGATAACATATGGACCTAAAAAAACAGATAGCAATCGTTGCATTGCTGGTAATCCTGATCACAGCTATGTGCGGGTGCACACAGACTAACGATACTTCGTCTAACACTACATCCGCAAAATACCCGATGGAGATCACCGACGATTACGGAAGGGTCACAACCATAACAAAGGCCCCTGAAAAGATCGTATCATTGACCCCGGCGAACACGGAGATATTATTCGCTCTCGGGCTTGGTGACAAAGTGGTCGGTAACACCGACTATTGCAACTATCCGGAAGAGGCTAAGAGCAAGACCAAGGTCGGCGGCATCACTAACGTGAACGTCGAGCAGATAGCGGCCCTTGACCCGGACGTCATTTTCGCAGGATCGCTCAGCAAAGAGGATATGGTCGCAAAATTAGACTCGATGGGTTACAAGACCATAGCTCAAGACCCGAGGAACGTTACTGGAATAAAGCAGACTATTATGATGATAGCCGACGTATGCGATGTTAAGGATAACGCCACCAGGCTTATCGAAGATATGGACACAAGGGTGGCGAAAGTCACTGACATCACTTCTAAGATGAACGAGAGCGAAAAGCCAAAAGTTCTCATGGTAGTATGGCATGACCCCGTATACGTGGCCGGCTCGAACTGCTATGGCGACGACATCATCAAACTGGCCGGAGGCATTAACGCAGCATCGGGAATAGAAGATTATGGCGTGATGAACACAGAGGCCATAATCGAAGCTAACCCGGACGTCATAATAGTCACGATCGGAGAGGGAATGGATGTGCCGTATGATTACTTCAAGAACGCGACCGAGCCATGGCTGAAGGACATTAACGCCATCAAGAACGGAAGAGTTTATGGCATTGACTCGGACACGATCTCCCGTGCAGGCCCGAGATTGCCTGATGCGGTAGAAGCTATGGCAAAGGCCATATACCCGGAACTTTTTAACTAAAGAGTAAAAAAATAAGTTGCCGTGGTCTTCTTAGGCCCGGCATACGCACTTTTTTTCATTATCCCTTAGAGAGTAAACGTTATTTACTAGTTGTGTACATTTATGATGGTCAATAATGATAGATTACCCTGAATGGGGATGTCTAAAATATTTAAAACAAAAATATATAAATAATTCAAAAAGATAGTTGGATGCGGATTCCATGTTAGAAAAGATGTTTTACCCGGCAAGCGTCGCCGTTATCGGCGCGTCAACAGAGAAAGGAAAAGTAGGTAGAGCAGTGCTCGATAATCTCATCGATGGCTTTGGCGGAAAGATATTTCCGATAAACCCTAAAGCCCCTGAGATCGAGGGTATCAAGTGCTATAAGAGCGTCCTGGAAGTTCCGGGAGACATCGACCTTGCAGTCATAGTCATTCCTGCAAAGTTCGTACCCCAGTCGGTCAAAGAATGCGGTGAAAAGGGCATCAAGAACCTTGTCATAATATCCGCAGGATTCAAGGAAGTAGGCGTAGAGGGTGCAAGGCTCGAAAACGAGGTAAAGGAGATAGCAAAGAACTACGGGATCAGGATCGTCGGCCCGAACTGTCTGGGTATCCTGAATACATATTCCAAATGTAATGCGTCGTTCGCGAAAAAAATGCCCCCGAAGGGGAACATGTCTATCATAACACAGTCCGGTGCACTCGGTACAGCGATCCTCGACTGGTCTGAGATGACCGATGTAGGCTTTGCGAACTTCGTAAGCCTGGGTAACAAGTCGGACCTGAACGAGATAGACTTCATGCAGGCCTGGAAAGAGGATAAGGAAACTAATGTCATTTTAGCATATCTCGAAGGCATCACAGACGGCCAGAGGTTCATCAACGTCTCAAGGGACGTCACGAAAGAAAAGCCCGTCATAGTCGTTAAGAGCGGCAGGACTGGCGCAGGTGCCAGAGCGGTATCGTCCCATACGGGCAGCCTGGCAGGCGCTGACGCGGCATACGACTCTGCGTTCGCACAGTGCGGCGTCATACGCGCGGACACTGTCGACCAGTTCTTTGACCTCGCGGGCGGGTTCTCCGGCCAGCCGATCCCGAAGGGTGACAGGGTGGTCATCGTTACGAACGCGGGCGGACCGGGTATCCTTGCGACCGACGCGTGTGAAAAATACGGGTTAAAGATAGCCACTTTATCGACCGAGACCGTGGAGAAGCTAAAGACCACTCTTCCGCCGGCCGCTAACTTCTATAACCCTGTAGACGTGCTTGGAGATGCTCCCGCAAAACTATATGATTTTGCCCTGGAGACCGTCCTTGCCGATGAAGGAGTCGACGGTGTTATAGTCCTGGCCACGCCGCAGTCTATGACCGATCCGGTCGGGATAGCGGAGGTCATCGCCAGGCTCAGGAAGACGACTGATAAGCCCATACTTCCATGCTTTGTCGGCGGCACCGTGATGGCCGAAGGCGTAGAGGAGCTAAAGAAATATAAGCTCTATAATTATGAGGACCCTGACAGGGCTGCGTATACGCTGCGCCAGATGGACAGGTTCAACAAGATACGCAATCGCGTATACGAGAAACCAAGGCAGTTCGACGTGGACAAGGAGACCGTCAGGAAGACCATTGAGGATTCCAGGAAGGCTGGCATCTCGGTGCTTGGACTTGAAGCCCTCCCGGTGCTCGAGGCTTACGGTATCCCGACATTAAAATACAGGGTCGTCGACAACGCTGAAAAGGCAAAAGAGACCGCCAGGGAATTCGGTTATCCGGTCGTCATGAAGATCGTCTCGCCGCAGATCATCCACAAATCTGACGTGGGCGGCGTTCGAGTGGGCCTCGACAGCGACGAGGCGTTAGAGAACGCGTACAATAAGATGATGACTGATGTAAAGGCCGCCGTGCCGCACTGCCGTATCCATGGCGTATTGATACAGCAGATGGCCACCGGAGGAAAAGAGGTCATCCTTGGAATGAACCGCGACCCGCAGTTCGGCCCGCTCTTAATGTTCGGCCTTGGCGGCATATACGTAGAAGTTCTGAAAGACGTACAGTTCAGGGTAGCGCCGCTTACCGAACAGGATGCCCTGGGAATGATCTACGGCATTAAGACGCATCAGATGCTTGAAGGCACCAGAGGCGAAAAGCCGTCGGACATAGAGAAGCTCATCGAGCTGCTCCAAAGGCTCTCGCAGCTTGTGACGGACTTCCCCGAGATATTAGAGCTTGACATCAACCCTGTCAAGGTATATGAAAAGGGCAAGGGCTGCCTTGCGCTGGACGTAAGAATGACTATACAGTAGTCATTCTGGTCTTTTTTCATTTCTTATTTCTTTTTATACCATAAGGGTAATATCTATAAGTTATACCGGGTATCTGGTATTGTAGACGAAGGCGTTTCAATGTAAGATGCTTATCCGGAACTGGATGGTGGGTGCCATTGAAGTATTCGAAAGTAAAAATGAGAGTTAAGTACCTTATGGTCATAGCCAGCATAATCGTAGGCACTGCCGTTTTGCTCGTGATACCTTTTTTCCAGCCTAATCTTGCGATCTACATAACGATAATCGCGCTGGGCCTTGCCCTTGCGCTTCAAAAATACATAGCGAGCTTCGTAGGACACTTCGTCATAAAAGGATCGAACATCTTTGACGTCGGGGACCGCATCAGGATAGATAAGGTCAAGGGCGACGTGAAACACCTTGGGCTTTTCCACATCATCCTGGACGAGGTCGGCGAGGATGAAAAGCTCGGCGGGGAGCTCACGGGAAGAATATTCCACATCCCCAATCTTGTAGTCCTTGACCAGCCCGTGCTTAATTATTCGAGAGGCTACACGATCAATGAGGAGCTTACCAGGTGCGGCTACATGTTCGATGAGATAAGGATACCGCTGAAAACAGATAGCGACATCAAGAAAGGGGTCGAGATATTATCCGTACTGCTGAGCCATGAGAACAATAAGTTCTTAAAGAATTCAATGGAAGCCTTCGGCGAAAACCTGCCTAACTTCGCCCATGACCTGGACAAGGGCCCCAGGATAACGGTACATATCGATGAAGGCAAGATATGGATAAAAGGAAAGTTCGTCACTCCCCTGAAACAAAGAAACCAGCTAAGGACAAAAATAAACCTTCAGTTCATCGAGCGCATACGTGAGGACAAAACTGTGGAAATTGCCTGAGACGGAATATTTTCCGGACCATCTTGTATCGCCAGCCGCCGCCTAAAAAAGTTTATATCCATACAGCGCTCTTCTCTTAAAGATCATAACCCTATGAAATATTCGCAGCTGAAGGTCAGGATAAAATATCTTGTCATCACCATTTTAATATTAGCTTCGGCGGCTGTCGTTCTTTTGATCCCGTTCTTTTATCCGGGCCTTGGGGCATATATTACCATACTGGCCGTGGGAGCGTCTCTCGCCTTACAAAAATATATAGCGAGCTTCGTAGGATTCTTCGTCATAAGATGGTCAAGCATATTCGACGTCGGGGACCGTATCAGGATAGGTAATGTGAAGGGTGACGTTAAGCATATCGGGCTGTTCCATATCATAGTCGACGAGGTAGGCGAGGATGAAAAGCTCGGCGGGGAGCTCACGGGAAGAATATTCCACATCCCCAACCTGCTTGTTCTTGACCAGCCCGTGCTGAACTTCTCGAAGGATTTTTCGGTAAACGAGGAGCTTATTTCATGCGGGTATATATTTGATGAGATAAGGATCCCGCTGTCGACAAAAAGCGATATTAATAAGGCGATCTCGGTGCTGGATGGGATTCTCAGGGCGGAGAACATGGAATCCGTGAAAGCGGCAAAGGTCATCTATGAGAAGGGGCTGCCGAATTTCATGAAGGATATTGAGAACGGCCCGAAGATAATGATACATATCGACGAAGAGAAGATCTGGATAAAAGGAAAGTTCGTCACCCAGGTCAGGGACAGGAACATGGTCAAGACCAGGATAAGCCTGAGGTTCATCGAAAGCATACGGGATGACGAGACGATACAGATAGCAAAATAAGTTTAGGAAAAAATAGAGATTCTATCTAATCTTTGGAAACGTTATTGTAGAATTTTTGCGATAAAAAATAAATACCGAAAAAATCCATAAATCAATAATTTTTATCCAGCCCAATTTGTTACTGCTAATACTGCTATTAACATAAACATTAGTATCAAGGCACCTGCAAAAATGGTAATTAGAATCGCAAATATTGATTTGATATCCATCATAATCCACCGTTTTAACGATTGCCTAACGCTATCCATCCTAACCCGATTAATAACAGGATTACAATAGTGCTTCCTAAAATCGTTGTAATGCTTTGGCCATCTACTCCATTAGCACCTGCATAAAAACATAGTGCTAATATAATCCCAAAAATAATGATAAGGAATCCGCCAATATTTACCAATTAATCAACTCGCATTATTTTAGTAAGTCCACTCGTACCATAAAGATGCTATTGCCTTAGCTATGACATTACAAATGATAGGAACGCCCATTATTATCCCAATAATACCAATCAGGTTTAACGGCTCAGGCCATGAAGCTACGAACCCGATGGCGCTCAATATAAATAAAGATAATTTTACTTCACCGGTAATTATTACATGCTCCATTAACCATGATGAGATATTATTGTAGCCCAATATTCCTAGAAACACTGCGGCTATTATTAATAGTTTAAATTTATCGTAACCTTTCATATTTACCTTCGCATTATATAATCGATAATTATACAAGTAGTTCATTAAATACTTTCTCTTAAAAATAGCCTCAACGTTAGCCACTTATGCACATATATGTATATACATATATTTCAAATATTTAGAAAAAATAACAATATAAAAAAATTGGGGCGCAGATAAGTTTAAACCGCGCCATTCACTATTTTAAAGAAAGGTTTAATGATAGATCCCCAGGATGCCACAATTAAACCCATTACACAGATGATGGTTATCGTAAGTACCACTATCTTAATGTAAGGATTTATGATATCATGGACCTCTTGTCTCTCTTTCTCCAGAACTTTACCAGACTCTTCCGCTATATTATCAGCTAATCTAAATGTAAACTCCTTTGTAGTTGTAGTAAGACATTTACATGCTGATGGGACTCCTATACTGGCAATATCCTGAATATTTACTAAAAACTCTATTAATATCTCACCCCCTCGTCGAATAGGCTTTCATAGTCTACACTATATCAACACAAAACCGAGGAGCATTATCAAAAAAGTTTATATAGGAATGTTGAGTATCCTACATATTGGAAAAAATTCTTTTTGACATGCGCCGATCTTGTATCGGTTATGTTTTATTTATGTTTTAATCTTGATTATATACCCCCAGATATTAAGCACTCGCTTATATAATAAGCGTTTCTATTTTAAAAATGTGTTCTATTTAAAATATTTATGTGGCAGGGAAAAAACCTGCCACAGACACAATTATCTTTTACGTGCCCTTATGATTTTGCCAATAGTACGCCTGTACACATCGTGCCCGAAGTCCTGACCAAATCCGGTCATAAACGCCATAGCACCGCAGATAAACAAGCCTCCGGCTATAGTTACCAAAGTATAGAAATCCACATTGGATCCTCCTTTATATTTTTATTCCATATCAGTGCTGATCCAAAAAGTCGTATGAGTGCGAAAGTTTTTAATAGCGTATTACTATTAATATTATGGAATAGTTTGCTTACGCGCCCACACAAAATTTCGGGCTATATATTTATTTTTTTATTCCATTTATCACCTCTTGATTATTATATGATGTTTATTGGTTACCACATACCACTTGTCTAGGTTGAAAAGCCAATATATGATGACCTTACTACTTGTACTGCTTGCAAGGTTATAAGTGTTATGTTTACATTTTGTAAATAATTATATAAATAGGGTTTTTTCACTTATACCCCTATATACTGATATTTTTAAATTTTTATTATACATCATTAAAACTTAATTGTATATAAACTGAACAAGGTAAAAAGAAAATATTCGTAGCCAGAATATTTTTTCTTTTAATACGTTCCATGCTAAAACAATCGTAAAAATTTTGGGAGAATTACCATCGATGACAGATACAAAATATAAAGGACATGATGTCATAATATATTTCAACAGCGAGCCGACCATAGACGGCATATAATAAAAAGGCCGGGAACATTTTCGACTTTCCTGCCGTAAACCAAATCTGAAAGATGAAAGAAGACATAGGTCTTGACGCCACCCGCTGGATAATATTCACTTACTTTAGGGGCAATGCTTCCAAGAGGACGACCGAAGACATTGTAAAAACCGTGCAAGTAAGAGATAGCATTCTGTAGACGGGCATAACTGCACTTGTTGAGAATATAGAAGTTGTAGGAGACATGGTCAAGACCAGGATAAGCCTGAGGTTCATCGAAAGCATACGGGATGACGAGACGATACAGATAGCAAAGTAATGCTTGCGAAAAAAGATAAAGGAGAGATTATAACAAAGATACGTAATCTTTTACTGTTTTATCTTTTCCAGATACCATTCCCGGAATCCAAGAAGTGCGCGCCTCCTGTGGCTGACCTCGTTCTTCTGCTCGACTTCCATTTCCCCTATCGGATATTTTCTGTAATTTGTTATCGGGTCGTATCCGAACCCCATCGTCCCTTCCTCCTCGAATGACACATCCACATGCCATATGCCTTCGAAGGTCACCGGCTCTCCGCCGGGCTCACAGTATCCCAGGTAGGAGCGGTATTGCGCTTTACGGTTCTCGACGCCTTCCATCAGCTTTAAGATGCCCTTATTTCCGACGGTCTTTTGCACATATGATGAATACGGCCCCGGGAACCCGTTCAACGCATCGATGAATAGTCCCGAATCTTCGACCATGACAGGCTTCTTTAGTTCTTCCGCGCAATATTTTGCGCCGTAAGCGGCGATCTTTCCGAGGTCGTTATCCTGGAGCTCGGGGTACGGCATGTTGACCTGTTCGACGTCGAAATTTTCTTTAAAAAGATGTTCTGCTTCCCTGAATTTTCCTGCGTTAGTGGTGACGAAATAAAGTTTAGGTCTTTCCATGGTATCTAAAGATACTCCGGTAAAAAAATAAATTTCGATAAAAAAGCCTGATAACACATTAAAATAAAATAAAAAAATTAAAAAATCAGAAGATCGAGAGGAATATTCCCAATCTCCATATCAGGAAAACTATGGCTGGTAAGGAAAAGCTTTTTGCAGCATCTTTTATGGCTTCGACCTCATTATTGAACGCGTCGAATATGTCTTTCCAGTTAAGCACCTGTTGCTGTTCGGCCGGAGTAAGGCTATCCCAGTCGGACGAGTTATTTCCGGACAGGAAACTATCAGCCTGGACAATAGCGGCCTGCACAGTCGCATTGGGTGTAAAGCCGTTTATGATGTTGAACTTGGTCCCGAGCAACTGGGCATAAAGCTTATCGATGCCGTTGTTCGCATCCGGGATATTCAATATATCCACAGCCTGCTGTGTCGTTGTGACAGCTACCGTCTTTTCCCCTCCGGGATTGCCCAGGTACACTGTCGTATTGTTCAATATATTGGAAATATCTTCAGGATGGTTCTTCCAGAAACCAATCGTTCCGCCTGGCCCGGGTGTTGGAGTCGGGGTAGGTGTAGGTGTAGGGGTTGGAGTCGGGGTAGGTGTAGGTGTAGGGGTTGGAGTCGGGGTAGGGGTTGGAGTTGGAGTTGGAGTAGGTGTAGGCGTCGGGGTAGGGGTAGGTGTAGGTGTAGGGGTTGGAGTCGGGGTAGGGGTTGGAGTTGGAGTTGGAGTTGGTGTAGGTGTAGGCGTCGGAGTAGGTGTAGGTGTAGGCGTCGGAGTAGGTGTAGGTGTAGGCGTCGGAGTTGGTGTAGGTGTAGGCGTCGGAGTAGGTGTAGGGGTTGGAGTCGGAGTTGGAGTGGGCGTCGGGGTTGGAGTCGGAGTCGGGGTAGGTGTGGGCGTGGGCGTGGGCGTCGGAGTACAAGTCGGCGTGCACGTCGGCTTTGGAGTGCAGGTAGGTTTTGGAGTGCATGTCGGTACCGGGGTGCAGGTGCATGTCGGCGTAGGCTCTACTAAAGGTTCAGATGCAGGGATAGGATTCTCATCAGGTAACGGCGGGCACGGAGGCAGATATCCATTATTATCGGAACAATTCGCGATAAGGTCGGAATACTCCTCGTTATCGTTTTGATCATAGACGTTATTATCGCATGCGTATACTATCTGTGTCAAATAAAATAGTATGACAAGGATCACTATTAATGGGGTTATTTTTTTACGGAATCTCATACAACCGATTACCTCTTACAATATAATAATATAATTCATTATATAAATGTTAATTATAAAAAAAGCGATTATTTTACTTAAGCAAGCTATTTAATAGTTAATTTTTCCAGCAAGCGGTTATTTGTACCGGATTTGGAAAATAATTTAAAAAATATCTGAACATGGAACAAGCTATATAATAAGCGAATTAATATGTTAATAAATATAAAATTTGACCGTTGTCGGCTTTTTCATATGTAGCGAGGCCTGTTATGAATCATGAAGTCAAGAATGGAATATACTGGGTAGGCGCGATCGACTGGGACCTCAGGGATTTTCACGGCTACTCGACCCCTAAAGGTACGACTTATAACGCATACCTTATAGTGGACGAAAAAATAGCCCTGGTTGATACGGTAAGGCAGGGATTCTTCGATGAGATGCTGATGCGCGTATCAGGTATAGTCGAACCTGAAAAAGTGGATTATCTTATCATAGACCATCTGGAAAAAGACCATTCCGGGTCCATAGAGGATGCCATGAAGGTCTTTAAGAACGCGAAGATCATCAGTTCAGAACGCGGTAAAAAAGGGCTCGACGAATGGTATGATAATAAGTGGCCTATCATAGTCGTAAAAACAGGAAGCACTCTTAGTCTGGGTAAAAAGACATTAAAATTCCTGGAGACGCCGATGCTTCACTGGCCAGATAATATGATGACGTACGCGGAAGAAGACCGTGTTTTGATATCGAGCGACGCGTTCGGGCAGCATATCGCTTCATCGCAGAGATTTGAAAATGATATGCATTATGATATCAGGGAAGACGCCCGGACATACTATGCGAATATACTCATGCCTTTTGCACCCCTCATTCTTAAGTTATTAGATAAGGTAAAGGATGTCAACATTCAGCCGGAGATAATAGCCCCGGCTCACGGCCTGATATGGCGTTCCCCGGAAAAGATACTTGAGGCGTATAAGAGATGGAGCATGTTCGAGTCCGGGCCGAAGATCGTCATAGCATATGACACGATGTGGGGAACGTCGAGCAGGATGGCAAGGCTGATAGCTATCGGCGCTATAGATGAGGGTGTCGAGGTAAGGATGTACGACATCAGGAAATCCCACATCAGCGAGATAGTGAGTGACCTGCAGGATGCCAGGGCTTTCGCACTGGGCTCGCCTACCCTGAACAACGGGATGTTCACGAGCGTGGGAGCGCTGCTGACATACCTTAAAGGCCTGAAGCCGAAGAATAAGATAGGGGTCGGATTTGGCGGATACGGATGGGCTGGAGGCGCGGTCAAAGAGATCACTGAAGCTTTAAAGTCAATGGGCCTGGACACCATAGAGCCCGGATTCCAGGTCAAGTACGTCATGAAGAAGGACGACGAAAAGGAATGCATCGACCTCGGAAGACGGATAGCGAAAAGGATCAAGGAGTGAACGGGAGGATCAAAATGGCAAAATGGATTTGTACCGTGTGCGGATACATACATGAAGGAGAGACCCCGCCCGAGGAATGCCCGCTCTGCGGAGCACCCGCGTCGGCGTTCAAGCAGGTGCCTTAGCGCTCTGTATCGTAAATTCTTTACATAACTCATCTTTGATCAGTCTTAACACGAAGGCAACTAAGGGCACAGGCTTTCACCACGAAGCGCACGAAGGCGAACAAGGAACACAAAGGACTTTTTTAGAAGATTAGCATATATTAAAATAAATTTGTGTACCTTACTCGCCTTCGTGCGCTTCGTGGTTAACAGTCTAGTGTACCTTACTCGCCTTCGTGCGCTTCGTGGTTAACAGTCTAGTGTACCTTACTCGCCTTCGTGCGCTTCGTGGTTAACAGTCTAGTGTACCTT
>NZ_PGCK01000019.1 GCF_021023085.1 Methanooceanicella nereidis
ATCGAGTGCATGATGCCCGGATTCGCCACCAAGGGAACCCAGGAACTGGAGATCGACGGCAAAAAGTACGCGTTCAACGTACTCACCGGCGACCGCGCAGAAGGCGGCAAAGGCACACTATACGTGAAAGCATAAACTGAGAGAAACTTATTAAACCTGAACATCTCTATATGAGATGTTCAACCCTATTTATTTAGTTCTGATAATTCCTATCATGAGGCCAATGTCAATGTCCTGGTTCGACATCCTTTTAAATTCTACAATATCTACGACACAGTATCTAAAAGATAATTATCAGAATGTCGATTTCAAGGTAATAAGTCAGGAAGAGAACGGGAACAAAATAGTCAGAGTATCCGAGTTCATAAAGGACAATAAGGTTGTCGTGCATTCTTCCGTTGAGATCGATGTGGAGGAGAACCCCGAGGTCTTTATAAGACTGATCCGGGATAAAGTGATACCTATTGGAGATATTCTGAAGAGCAATAATTATCGCGTGGAAAGAAAGATACTGAACAATGACAGTTCATCGAAAGAATACGTCATGATGGGCGATGTGGATATTAAAATCACGGAAAAGTATTACGATATGTAATATTTCTTTCGACTCTTATTTTTAATTTTGTAATTTGTATTATTCTTTTGTGCCCTGTATTCTCTCACATATACCTGCCGGAAATTTTTCCAGTATTAACAGATTAATGGAACTATCCGATAAAGCAGGTTTCGACGGCGTTGAGCTTGATTGCTCAGGACTTACCGTTAACGCTGATGACCTATACCGGCTATCAGTAGACCATAATATGCCTTTTAAAAATATTATAGCTCCCTCATTGATATCAAAAAATCCTTTATATCGCCTGGTTAATGGGGACTTCTTACTGTTTTCGTTTTATGAAACTTTAAAGCCTGATAACATTATATTAAAAATCCCATTAACCCCTGCTTTGAAAAGCATATGCTGTTATCTTTTCAAGGATAAGATACTTTATTTAAAAGAGAAATACAGCAACAATATTATTGCTATAGAGAATAACGCTCCCTGTAATATATCCTGTCTGAAGCCTATAATGAATATAAAGAATATACGCGATTTTGCATATGAACATGATGTTTTCATCAACTTTGACGTTTCGAATTGTGCAGCTACCGGTAAAGACATATTACTGTCATATGATATGATCGCGCCAAGGGTAAAAAGCGTGCATCTTAGCGATTTCGGCGGTACCAAAGGCATGTCCCACCTTATTCCCGGGAAAGGCCTTCTGCCATTGGGTATGCTGTTGTCACGGATGAAACAATTTAATTTTAATGGGAATATCAGCTTTGAGATCGATCCCAAAGAGTTAGAAAATTATGAAGAAGGGGAAATAATCACTTTATATAAAGAACTTATAGGCTATGTTAAAAGCTATTTTTAAAAAAAGAAAAACATCCGATGGATGTTTTCAGATATTTATCACTGCGCGAATTTTTCAAGAGCGCTTACGATCTGTTCAAGTTTTTCCACGGGTATGCCCGCTATAAGCTCATCGTCTGCGACCTTCGCATATTTTCTTGAGCCGTCACAGCCAAAGGTCAGGTTCAATTCACCCGTGTTCAGCGGCTTTGCAACAGCGTCTCCGCATAATGACTGTATACCTGCGAAGTCTGCGGTCACGCGTCCTCCCGAGTGATATACGCTTGCCTGAGCTATTCTGAGCAGCTGCTTGGGGTTCCCTATCACGACTACGACATCCGGGGTAAAATCAGCTTTTTCGAGCGGAGCGTAAACGGATGCTAAATAATTACTCCCTGTCTTAGGCACTTCGTTCATTGTTCTTCTGGCCGCGCCTATGGTATTGAAACGCCCGAGGCTATAATAAAAGTCACCGGATTTTATTTTTTCAGGTGTCTCTGCTATTCCTAAAGCTCCAGCCCCGCCAGCGCACGCGTGATGTTCTTTGGTCGCATAGAAAACATCGCCAAACCTTGCCTTCTGGACCATCTCGCAATGCCTGATCTTGTCTTTGATCTCAGGGATACCTGCTGGTATCTCTTCTTTTGACTTGACCAGTTTTACAGCCACCGGGGAGCCTTTTAATCCGAGTATGTTTTTGAGCTTAGATGATAATTGTTCATATGCCGACATGGTTTTACACCTCTTAAATATAGGTATTTACCAGCTATAGCTTATATTCTTTGTTTGTTCGATCAAAACCATGATGATAAAGTCTTTTGTTTCGATGTTTCCGTGACAGCCTTGTTCAGTCTCTCGATCACTTTATCCACACGGTCCGCGGAGAAACTATGCTCTTCGCAGAGGAACTCTTTGATCTTGCCAGTTTCCGGCTTACCCCACTTAATGATGTAGTCGTCCGTTATCGGCGGGTTCATGAAGAACTCCTTGATCTCCTCATAATTTTCGATGGTCTGGCCAAGTTCTGTCAGTATGCTCTCCATGTTATCATGCTTCTTTACAAGCTTGAGAGCGGTCTTAGGACCTACTTTATAGATCCCCGGGTTATAATCCGTGCCGACCAGTATCGCGAGGTCTATAAGCTGGCTTCGCGTTATTTCGAGCTGGTCAAGGACTTCCTGGAACTCGATCACTTCAGGCTTGACATCGACATATATGTTCTTCCTCGGGACCTTTCTTTTTCCTGTTATGGCAATATTCCTGACGAACTTAGGTGCCCCGAACAGCAAAGAATCATAATCCTGAGAGCCTACGTAATCTGCAGAGCCCTTTTTTACCATGTATGACGCCTGTGCTTCGCCTTCCGAAGGCGCAAGTATGTATGGTATGCCCATATAGCCCAGCAGCTCTTTCGAGTCCTGTACTATCTGCGCGTTGATACTTGTCGATGCCATGGCATACTTATATGCGTCCGCCGAGCCTGCGGCTTTTGCCGCCTCATACATCTGCTTCGCGGCTTCCCTGACCTCCACTCTTGCCTTGATGGTCTCGGCTTTGAATACGGGAGGCTTACCGTCAAAAACGAATACCGGCTTAATACCCTCTTCTATAAGGTTTGTGACCCTGTAAATGATGCCTGAAAGGTGGGATGTCACATTTCCCCTGTCGTCGGTCAGCGGCGACCCGTCCTGCTGCCTTATTATGCTCAGGAACTGGTATAAAGTGTTAAACGCGTCTATCGCTATTATCTTTCCGTTCAGCTCTTTAAGCTCTATCTCTCTTGTCTTAACCAGGTCGCTCAGGTCAACTCCCATGTTCAGATCCCCATATTAAGGCAAAGTTCTATTTTATTTATAATTAACCTGTTCCGTGATATGTTGAAGACCAAAGTGCAGTGTGTTAATAATGATCCAGGGCATAGCATTGAGACAAAAGTGCTTTACTTACATTAGAATAGTCAGATCTAAACTGATCACTTATATGGCATGCGCATTATATTATCGCATTCAAGGCATGTGATAATGATATTCTTGCCGTCTATGCGAACCCTGCTGTTAGCTCCCGGCGACAGGTACGAATAACACTTTTTACAGATCCTTCGCCTGAACTCGGCGGGAATGCCCACACGGTGGCGCATACTTATACGCCTGGCCAGGTCCACGTAACGGTCCGAGAGTTCCGGGCGCTCAGCGTAAGCGTCCTTTGCCATCAAAAACAATCTTTCAATTCTCTGTTCCGCGAGGTCGACGTTAAAAGGCTTCCCAGAGGACATTTTTTTCTTACGCGATGCCATTCAATCCTGTCTTTAATAAGCTTGGACTAAATAAACCTATTCATATTCTGAAGAATATCTTAAAAGGTCCCTCTCCCCAACACCGCCGGCCGTATGTCATCGGTCCGCTAACAGGATGATAAGGGACTTACAGTACCAGTATTTAATAATATTGATGTTTTCCCTTTTTTTCCTGCGGACGCGTTATTACGGTGGCGGTGTGGGTGTTGAGGTGGGTATTGAGGTGGGTGTTGAGGTGGGTGTTGGAGATGGATATCATGTAGTTGTAGGTGAGGAAGAACCAACCCCTACAAATCATTCCATCATAATAATCCTGATAAGACGACAAAACATTCCGCCATCGACATGTTTTGCCCCATACTATCAAGACATATTTCCATTTACACTACAATCGATATTAATGTAATTACTAGATTTCAAACCTAATGGAATTATTGAGCGGTTAATCGCTTGTGTTGATATTGAACATACGGTATTTTGATAAAATTTTGAATTATCTTCGAAATAGCGGCTGGTTACGTCGTTATTATTTGTATATTCGATGCATAAAGAGCTACCGAATAATAAGTATAACAGGCTTTTATTCAGGTCTTTTATAGTTTTTCTTCACCGGATTCGCTTTATTTTGCAATAAGAGAGATATTCCCGTAACATAATATTTTAGGGTGGCTATGTGTAAGTATCGATGAGCGTCGGCTCTTTGTATATTATCCATACTTATCAGGGGAATGTTCTATGGCGACGGTTACAAGGCAGATCAAGGATCTCAGGACACCTATAATCTGTGTCATGGGTCATGTGGACCATGGTAAGACCTCTATGCTCGATAAGATAAGGGGTACGACCGTGACCGACATCGAAGCAGGGGAGATCACGCAGCACATAGGTGCTACCGAAGTGCCCCTATACACTATAGAGTCCCTCTGTAAGGGGGTGCTGCCGGGGAATATCGAGGTTCCGGGGCTTTTATTCATAGATACTCCGGGGCATCACGCGTTCACTACTCTTAGGAGCCGCGGAGGCGCATTATCAGACCTGGCTGTGCTGGTGATCGATATTATCGATGGATTCCAGCCTCAGACCGATGAGGCGCTAAAGATATTAAAACAGTATAAGACACCTTTCATAATAGCTGCCAATAAGATAGACCGGATACCCGGATGGAGGGTAAACCCGTCCTTTTCTTTTACAAAGACTTTCGAGAGCCAGCCTGATAACGTGAAAAATGCGCTTGATAACAGGATATATGATCTTGCCGGGAAATTGTCCGCCTATGGCTTCAGCGCCGACAGGTACGACCGTATAAGGGACTTCACCCGGACGATCGGCATCGTCCCGATCAGCGCCAGGACCGGCGAGGGCATACCGGACCTTTTAATGGTCCTTGTAGGGCTTGCCCAAAAATTCCTTGAGAAGAACCTTAAGCTGCATGTCACCGGCCCGGGAGTAGGCACTGTGCTGGAGGTAAAAGAGGATAAGGGACTGGGGTATTCTATCGATACGATCATCTATGACGGCGAGATACGGACCGGCGACACCATCGTCATTGGCGGCAAAGAAAAGCCCATTGTTACCAAAGTAAGGGCCCTTTTGAAGCCCATGCCTAACAGGGAGCTAAGGATCGTTGAAAAATTTGACCATGTCGACCGTGTCACGGCATCTGCGGGAGTAAAGATACTGGCTTCCGACCTGGACAAGGCTATGGCCGGGTCTCATCTGAGGGTGGCCAGGGAAGGCATGCTGAATGCCCTGATCAAGGAGATCGAGAGCGAGATAGAGCGCGCGAAGATCGTGACGGACGAGACAGGAATAATCGTGAAAGCTGACACAATTGGCAGCCTCGAGGCGATAGTCAGCGAGCTAAGGTCGCTAAAGATACCGATCGCACAGGCTGAGGTAGGAGATATTTCTAAGAAGGATATCATCGAGGCCGAGACCATAAACGACCCGCTCCACCGCGTAGTGCTCGGGTTCAACGTCAAGCTGCTGCCCGACGCTAAAGAACATATGCTTGAAAGCGACGTCAGGATCTTTAACCGGAACGTTATCTATCGCCTGATCGACGACTATGCCGACTGGGAGGAGACCCAGAAGAAGCTGGCCGAAAAGAAGAAAATGATGGAGATAGTCCGGCCGGGCAGGATAAAATATCTCGTCAACTGCACTTTCAGGCAGAGCAAGCCTGCCGTTATCGGCGTACAGGTACAGGGCGGTTGCATAAAGCCCGGGAACGTGCTGATAAAGCCGGATGGGTCTAAAGTCGGAGTCATTAAGGAGATACAGGAAAGGAACGAGAACATCAGCTTCGCGAAAAAGGGCAAGGAGGTGGCGATATCACTCGATGGGCCGGTGGCCGGTCGTCAGATACATGAGGGGGAGGTCTACTACGTGGACATTCCCGAAAGCCATTGTAAAGTGCTGGAGTTTCAACTAAAGGACGTGCTGAGCCAGGACGAGCTGGAGACACTTATCGAGTTTTTATCGATAAAGAGAAAAGACGATCACTTCTGGGGAAAGTAAAGACTTCTACTGCTCTAAGAATTAGTATATACTAACATTATCGTTTGTAAGGAACATTACTTTTTTCACCACAAAGGAACACAATTCTTCACCACAAAGCGCACAAAGGCGAATAAGGTCCACTAATTTTTCACCACAAAGCGCACAAAGGGATACAAGGGAACACAAAGGACTTTTTTTAGAAGTGTCAGATACTCGAATAAAATTGTGCGGTACTTTTTCGACTTTAAGCGCTTTGTAGTGAGAAACTTAGATTATTTATCCGTCTAAGATAAATGATTTACGTTTTAAATGATAAATAATGAAACGCCCAGAAATGGGATAGGAGTACAGGACTCGTGCAGACAAGGCTATTCGGGGAGGGTCTATCATATGATCATGAGCCGGCTTTTCCTTCCACCAGGTTCCAGGGTAGTAAACTAAAGATAGTGGACTGGATATGGGAATATGTAAAAGATATGGAATTTGATACGGCCCTGGACGCTTTCGGGGGCACGGGAAGCGTCGCCTACCTGCTTAAACAAAAAGGAAAGACTGTCACTTATAACGATGACCTCAAATTTAACTGGCATATAGGGAAGGCATTGATCGAGAATAGCGGCGTCAGGCTTTCTAAAGATGACATTGATCTTATTTTGTCAGAACATCAGGATATGAAGTATCCTTTATTTATTCAGGATACCTTTAAGGGCATTTATTATACTGACGATGAGAATAGATGGCTTGATATAGTGACATCCAATATCAACTTGATAGGGGATGAGTACAAAAAAGCCCTGGCATATTTTGCATTGTTCCAGGCCTGCATCATTAAGAGGCCTTTTAATCTCTTTCACCGGAATAACCTGTATGTCAGGACCAGCGACGTAAAAAGGAGCTTCGGTAATAAGGTCACATGGGATACGCCTTTCGAGGAGCATTATCTTAAATTTGTAGAAGAGGCCAACAGGGCGGTGTTCTCGAACTGCAGGCGAAATAAGGCTATCAACTGTGACGTATTTGACATTGAAGGCTCATTTGATCTTGTCTATATCGACACTCCTTATGTTTCAAGTAAAGGCGTCGGCGTGGACTACTTTGGATTTTATCATTTTCTCGAGGGGCTCGTGAACTATGATAAATGGGGAGAAATGATAGATAATTCTTCCAGGCATAAGCGGCTTAAAAGGAAAGAATCTGTGTGGACCGATAAGAACCGGATCAATGCCGCGTTTGAAAAGCTGTTTGAAAAATTTCAGGACAGCATCATAGTCGTATCATACAGGTCCGACGGCATACCCTCTATAAATGAGCTCAAATCGATGATGAAAAAGCATAAGGGTGATGTCATAGAGCTTGAAAGGAAGAGCTACAAATATGTTTTGAGCAATAATAATTCAGAAGAGGTATTGCTGATCGGAAAATAGGTCGCTGGATTATAATTTTCCTACGGGGCATGACCTTGTGCACATAGTGCAGTATGAGTATGCGTTTTCTGAGACTTTGCGGTTATTGAGCTTGCATGTGCTGCAAATCCTTCTGTCATATGCTTCGTCGGATATTGCTTTTACCGGACAAGCATCGATGCATTCCTGGCACTCGCCGCATGTCGCATCGCTGATTATTTCGCATTCCTCGCCGATGTCTGCGTCTGTCAGGATGCCTTTGAGCCTGAGGCGCGGGCCGTGGTCTTTGGATACGAACATCCTTGACTTGCCTATCCATCCGAGGCCTGCCAGGACTGCCCATACTTTGAGATAATAGGATGTGTTATCTTCTGCCTTGAAGCCGTTTTGTTCGAGCAGCTTGTGTAGCTTAAGGGATGCTATGTCCAGGATCATGAACTCAATCGATGTCATATAGCTGTCCGAGACGTGGTACAGTATGTCTTGTTTGTCGTCGAGTAGCCTTTTTCCGAGTATTATCATGGACCTGGCTTCGGGCATCTGGTCTTTGGGGTTTTTGATCTTTGTTATGTCTATGTCGCCCTCTGTGTATTTTACACCGGTGAGCAGGTTTTTTTCGTCCTCAGGCATTATCGGGTTGCCGTCGAGTTTCATGAACCCGACTACTTCGATGCCGTGTTCGCCTGCTATGGCTTTTATTTCATTTTTTAGTATTTTTGTTTTGTCGGGGCTTGACATGCTAGCTATACTTAACCACCCGAAATTATTAATACTTTGTACGTAATAGTAGATTCGCGCGTTGGTTCTAATACGCACCGATGGTCTAGCGGCTATGACTTCAGCCTTCCAAGCTGAATACTCGGGTTCGAATCCCGATCGGTGCACTTCTTATTAATATAACATTATAAAAAATTGCAACTCCGAAGGAGTTGCTACCGTTAAAAGTTTTTGAAAGGCAAGCGGAAAACTTTTTTCAAAAAGTTTTCCTGCGAATTCTTGAATTTGCTGTTTTTCAACTAATCGGTTCGATGCTCGTTATTGTTGTTAATATAACCTCATGCAGTTCGACGCTCGCTCACTTTGTTCGCTCGCTCCTCAGGCTTTCGGGTGCATCGATATCCAGACAGGGATTCGAAAAATATTTCCTGTCAATCGCCACATAATAAGGCAGGATTTAAAATGACTTTAGACGAAACTCAAAATAAAAAATTCGACGATCTTAAAAAGTCAGCACTGGAGCTGGGTGCCATAGATGCAAAGATAATACCTGCCGGTGATATTCTTGTCGAAGACCGCGTAACGTTAAAATGCAGGGTCGGCTGTGTGGGTTACGGTAAAAAATTAACCTGCCCGCCTTATGTCCCTACTCCGGATGAGTTCCGAAAAATACTGAGTGAGTATTCATATGCTATGCTGGTCAAGTTCAGGTCTCCGGCAGAGACGGACGATGATGTGGTTAAGTCGATCTATAAATACTGGCTTGATCCCGCAGCGCCGAAGGATAAAAAGGATGAGGCGTCTAAGTTCTGGAACGATTATTTTGATTATAGTAAGATCATCCACCTGTCTATGCTGGAACTCGAAAAAAGAGCTTTCAACGAAGGCTTCACTTTTGCGATAGCTTTCGTTAACGGTTCATGCCGGTTATGCGAGAAATGCAATATAGAAAATGGGATATGCGTTCATCCGAATATGGCCCGCATCCCGGAGCATGCGGTCGGTATTAACATGAAAAAAACAGCGGAGAAAGCCGGAATGGCTTTAAAGTTCCCGATAAAAGGCAATCCTGAGCCTATGAGTGTATTGCTTATTGATTAGTCTGATATATCCGCGTGACCAGTGGAAATAACAATATTATTCGAGAACACAAAACCGGACCACACTGACCTTATCCTGGATAATGGCCTTAAATGCTGACAGAAGCATTATTCCACAAAATCTTTGATGGGCGGGTTCTTGCTCAGGTTTTAAGTATGAAAGAACGTGTCGTACCTACCTGTCTTTGAGATGAAGTTTTTTATGGTTATGCCTGTCGGATGGCAGGTAGGCACGTAACCTCACAAAAACACGGAAACACAAAAATTTTTTTATATGATTTTTAAGAGCTCAAAAAGCACCAAAAACTTACTCACCAAATCACGAAGGCTCTAGTATCACCGTCAACGCTCTAACAGCTCTAACGCCCGGCTCAACGCACCAACCTGCTCTAAGTCACTAACGCTAAAACAAGACCCGAACATTCTCCAAGGGCACGAAAGTTTAATTCACGGTCGACGTTTCACGATCGACATTATCTATGATGGATCAGGGATACACAAACCGGGATATTAGACTTTAGTGGCTTGGAGAATGTTCGGGTCTTGTTTTAGCGTTAGTAACTTAGAGCACTTCGAGTATTAAGCCGTGCATTTGAGACTTTAGTGCGTTGACGGTGATACTAGAGCCTTTTGTGGTTTGGTGAGTGAGTTTTTGAGATTTCGTGATCTTAAATTCTAAAAATATTTTGTGTTTCCAGTGTTCCCGTGCTTGTGTTTTTTGGGTTTGGTGTGTTGTTGGTTTTGGTTGTGGGGTAGAAAAGTGTTTTTATTGTTTTGAAGGTGGATTACATTCTTTTTTGGTATTTTATGAGAGAATGTAT
>NZ_PGCK01000020.1 GCF_021023085.1 Methanooceanicella nereidis
TAGTGAGGAGTCGAGGGGTGCACCTGTTTGTTGGTGTTATCGCGATCTCTGATGTTTGGTTGGTTGTTCGATATTTTCTGGCTGGTGTACGTTGTGTTTGTTTGCGTATGCTAGTTGGTTTGTATCGAGTGTGTACGTGTATCAAACGTGCCATTGTATCTACAATCATGGTAAGTTTGGTGTTTTGTACTCGTCAGATATATTCCTTTAGTAATATTTTCTCTTGCAGGATAAGTTAGTGTGTTTTAATTCTGGTTGATCCTGCCAGAGGTCACTGCTATCGGTGTTCGATTAAGCCATGCGAGTCGAGAGGTGTTATGGCCTCGGCGTACTGCTCAGTAACACGTGGACAACCTGCCCAAAGGTCTGGGATAACCCCGGGAAACTGGGGATAATACCGGATAGGTCACCGCTACTGGAATTTGTGCGGTGATTTAAAGTTCCGGCGCCTTTGGATGGGTCTGCGGCTGATTAGGTTGATGCCGGTGTAACGTACCGGCATGCCGATTATCAGTACGGGTTGTGGGAGCAAGAGCCCGGAGATGGATTCTGAGACACGAATCCAGGCCCTACGGGGCGCAGCAGGCGCGAAAACTTTACAATGCAGGCAACTGCGATAAGGGAACATCGAGTGGCACGCATAATGTGTGTCTGTCCAGCTGTCTAAAAAACAGCTGTTAGCAAGGGCCGGGCAAGACCGGTGCCAGCCGCCGCGGTAATACCGGCGGCTCGAGTGGTGGCCGATATTATTGAGTCTAAAGGGTCCGTAGCCGGCTTTGCAAGTCCTGTGGGAAATCCAGCGGCTTAACCGTTGGGCGTCCGCGGGATACTACATTGCTTGGGACTGGGAGAGGTAAGAGGTACTCAGGGGGTAGGAGTGAAATCCTGTAATCCTTTGGGGACCACCGGTGGCGAAGGCGTCTTACCAGAACAGGTCCGACGGTGAGGGACGAAAGCTAGGGGCACGAACCGGATTAGATACCCGGGTAGTCCTAGCCGTAAACGATGCTCGCTAGGTGTCACAGCAGTCGTGAATTGCTGTGGTGCCGTAGGGAAGCCGTGAAGCGAGCCACTTGGGAAGTACGACCGCAAGGTTGAAACTTAAAGGAATTGGCGGGGGAGCACCACAACGGGTGGAGCCTGCGGTTTAATTGGACTCAACGCCGGACAGCTTACCGGGATCGACAGTTGTATGAAGGCCAGGCTGAAGACCTTGCCGGACTATCTGAGAGGAGGTGCATGGCCGCCGTCAGTTCGTACCGTGAGGCGTCCTGTTAAGTCAGGCAACGAGCGAGACCCATGTCCACTGTTGCTAACATAACCCCTTGGGGTTGATGAGTACACGGTGGAGACCGCTGGCGCTAAGTCAGAGGAAGGAGTGGTCGACGGTAGGTCAGTATGCCCCGAATATCCCGGGCTACACGCGGGCTACAATGGATAGGACAGTGGGTAACTACACCGAAAGGTGACGTCAATCTCTTAAACCTATCCTTAGTTCGGATTGAGGGCTGTAACTCGCCCTCATGAAGATGGAATCCGTAGTAATCGCATTTCAAAACAGTGCGGTGAATACGTCCCTGCTCCTTGCACACACCGCCCGTCAAACCACCCGAGTGGGGTTTGAATGAGGGCCTTCTTTCTTGGAAGGCTCGAATTTATGCTCTGTAAGGGGGGTTAAGTCGTAACAAGGTAGCCGTAGGGGAATCTGCGGCTGGATCACCTCCTAACGAAATCAATTTTCAGCCCCACGGCTGAAATTTGTTAGGCGTGGATCTGCAAGACCACGCCGCTCAAATATGACCTATACTAGTCAGAAGTCGAAAAACAACCGATCAAAAGCAAAAAGAAAGTTTATGGCAAAAACCGTGTTAGAACGAGAGCTTAACTTGATGCTCTGAATGCCTGCATTGGGGGCTTGTAGCTCAGTTGGAAGAGCGCCGCCTTTGCAAGGCGGAGGCCCTGGGTTCAAATCCCAGCAAGTCCACTAACACCAATATTAACGCTTACGAGCGCTTCGAAAAACGAAAAAGAAGAATCGAAGGATATATATACGAAGAAGTGCTTGTAGGATGCCTGCGCACGGGTAACAACGTGCGAAACGATACGGACCGGGAGCGTTCGTATAAAATATATATGTATATGTCACTTTCATCATTTCACTGATGATCCGTCCACGTGTGGACGGCAAAATTAAAAACATAATTAAAAATGTAGATTTCATATTTGGTGCACCTACCCATGTTTTGGGTGGGGAAGATGTTGATACAAAACACATGAAGTAAATTGTAGTCCGACGAGTGTTTTGTAAGTGATGCTGTGTGTATGATAAGTCTTTGGACGCTGAATTGGATTGTGATGTCAAACAGTGGTATTGTCCGAACATAACTTTTGTTTGGATCTTGTAAACTAGTAAAAGAGTTTTTGGCGTTGCTATGCCGTTTGGTGGATGGCTGGGCTCGAGAACCGATGAAGGACGTGCCAAGCTGCGATAAGCCAGGGGGAGGCGCATGGAACCTTTGATCCCTGGATTTCCTAATGGGAACTCCTGTATGACCCGTAAGGGTCGGGAACGCCCCGAGTTGAAACATCTGCGTAGGGGCAGGAGAAGAAATCAAATTTGAGATGCCGCTAGTAACGGCGAGTGAAAACGGCTTTTTGTTCAAACTGAATCCCCCCCGGAAGGGGTGTGGAGATGTGGTGTTGTAGCCTGGTCTTTTAGTCCTATCCTTGTGAGGTTAATTCCCCTGGAACGGGGAACCATAGAGGGTGATAGTCCCGTGATCGTAACAAGAAGGATGTGATCGTGTGCTGAGTACCGTGGGTCGGATATCTCGCGGGAATCTTGGGGGACACCTGCCTCCAAAACTGAATATATCTCGAGACCGATAGCGCAATAGTAGAGTGATCGAAAGCTGAAAAGTACCCTGAGAAGGGAGGTTAAAAGAGCCTGAAACCAAATGGTGATTGAGGGACAGGGCGTTAAAGGATCTTCACGCTGAAGGAAGCAGTCGCGAGGCTGTTGTACGAAGCGTGTTGCCAACGTTCTGTCGTACGTTTTGAAGAACGGGCCAAGGAGTGTGATCGAATGGCGAGGCTAATTACGAAGGTAAGGAGCCGAAGCGAAAGCGACAAGCACGCAAGCAATGAGGTGCGACGTATACAAGTGCGTGGAGTCATTAGGTCACGACCCGAAACCAGGTGATCTAGACGTGGGCAGATTGAAGCGTAACGAAAGTTACGTGGAGGATCGTTAGCGGTACTGATATGCAAATCGTTCGCGTGACCTGCGCCTAGGGGTGAAAGTCCAATCGAACTTGGAAACAGCTGGTTCCTTCCGAAACATATCGAAGTATGACCTCACCGGAGGTAGTGGGCGAAGTAGAGCACTGATTAGGGGAGCCGGGCGGGAAACTGCTCGTCCTCTTGTCAAACTCCAAAGTCGCCTTCGCCGTAGATGGTGGGCAGTCCGGGCTGGGGGGTAAGCTTCTAGTCCGTAAGGGAGACAACCCAGACCTGGGTTAAGGTCCTTAAATGTCGGCTAAGTGTCAACACTGAAGGGCGTCCCAAGCCCTAGACAACTGGGAGGTGAGCTTAGAAGCAGCTACCCTTTAAAAATAGCGTAACAGCTTACCAGTCGAGGTTTGGGGCCCCGAAAATGGACGGGGCTAAAGCCGACTACCGAGACCCAGGGATATCGAAAGATAATTCCGTAGGGAGGCGTTCCGGCTGGGCAGAAGCAGGGCTGTAAGGTCCTGTGGACCGGTCGGAGACGAAAATCTTGGCATTAGTAGCAGCATAGCAGGGTGAGAATCCCTGCCGCCGAAAGGGCTAGGTTTCCTCGGCAATGATCGTCAGCCGAGGGTTAGTCGGTCCTAAGATGCACCTTAATCGGAGTGTGTCAAAAGGGAAACAGGTTAATATTCCTGTACTTTTACGTAGTGAAACTGACGCTTGGAGCTCGCACGGGCAGGACCGTCGTCCTGTTCAAGCATCATAGTTTTCTGGAGAAGCGTAACGCTGAGAAGGAAGATAAAGTGTGATGACGTAAGCCGTGTCACGCTCGGAGCCCATGAAAAGGGAACGTAAGATCCGTACCAAGATCCGACACTGGTGCCCCTAGTTTAGAAGACTAAGGCGTGTCGGCATACCCTGGCCAAGGGAATTCGGCAAATTAGCTCCGTAACTTCGGGATAAGGAGTGCCTGCTTTGAAGAAAGCAGGTCGCAGTGACGAGGGAGCACTAACTGTCTAATAACAACATAGCTGATCGCCAAACTGTAAAGTCTAGTACGATCAGTGAATCCTGCCCAGTGCAGGTACCTGAAAACTCAGTACAGTGGGAAGAAGGGCCTGTCAACGGCGGGGGTAACTATAACCCTCTTAAGGTAGCGTAGTACCTTGCCGCTTAATTGGCGGCTTGCATGAATGGATCAATGAGTGCTCTACTGTCCCTGGCCAGGCGCCGGTGAACATTACATCCTAGTGCAGAGTCTAGGGACCCCTAATGGGAAGTGAAGACCCCGTGGAGCTTTACTGCAACCTGTCGCTGGGTTGTGATCATGGATGTGCAGCGTAGGTAGTACCCGTCGAAACCCGGGCGCCAGCCTGGGCGGAGGGAACAATGAGACACTACCCTTCTGTGGTTACGACCCTAACTCCGAGAGGAGGACCCCGATAGGTGGGCAGTTTGGCTGGGGCGGCACGCCCTCGAAAAGATATCGAGGGCGCCCTAAGGTCAACTCAATCGAGTCAGAAACTCGACCGAGAGTGTAATAGCATAAGTTGGCTTGACTGAAATCCGCACAACGAGGATTTCAGAGACGAAAGTCGGGTATAACGAACCACTATGCCTCCGAGGTGGGGGCTATTGATGTCAGAAAAGCTACCCCGGGGATAACAGAGTCGTCGCCGGCAAGAGTACATATCGACCCGGCGGCTTGCTACCTCGATGTCGGTTCTTTCCATCCTGGCAGTGCAGCAGCTGCCAAGGGTGAGGTTGTTCGCCTATTAAAGGAGATCGTGAGCTGGGTTTAGACCGTCGTGAGACAGGTCGGTTACTATCTGTTAGGGGTGTTGTTGGTCTGACGGGAAGTTGCTTTTAGTACGAGAGGAACAAGGCAACGGCGCCTCTGGTCGATCTGTTGTCTGACAAGGCATTGCAGAGCAGCTACGCGCTAAATTGTAAGGGCTGAAAGCATCTAAGCCCGAAAAATACCCGAAAAAGAGACCAACATAGGGTTCCCGTAAAAGACGGGTTTGATAGAGTCGGGGTGTACGCACAAAGGCAACGATGTGTTTAGCCCGCGACCACTAACCACCCAAACCGCCAAAAACCAAAAACAAAGCACAAGACAACAAACAAGAATCACAAAGACAAAACCAACAAAACATCGCATTCCAAAGCGAAATCCAAAGACCAAACAAAACAAGAATACATGCACATAGCAAACAAAAAAACAGTATATGCCAATCGTTATGGCAAAAAACACCAGATCACAATCACAAGGCTGGTTTTGGCGGCCATAGCTGCGGGGAAACACCCGGTCCCATCCCGAACCCGGAAGTTAAGCCCGCACACGTAATGCCCTGTACTGAGGTACGCGAGTCCCCGGGAACGGCAATAAGCCGCCAAACCAACCAAAAAACCACCCAAATTATAAAAAAT
>NZ_PGCK01000021.1 GCF_021023085.1 Methanooceanicella nereidis
CTAAAAAAGACACCAAAACACAAAAAACACCAAACACCAAACAACAACACAAACAAAAAAACACACAAAAAACAAAAAAACACAACCCCTAACCAAACAACCACAAGCAAACCAACGGAACTACTGGACTCAAGGGTACACCAGTTTTCACCACGAAGTGCGCAAAGGCGAATAAGGTACACAAATTTTTTATATAATAATTATTTTTAAAAATCTCCTTTGTGAACCTTCGAGCCCTTAGCGCCCTTTGTGGTGGAAACTGGTGTACCCTTGTGCCCCTTGTGCGCTTTGTGGTGGAAACTGGTGGCCCTTATCCGCCTTTGTGCGCCTTATGGTGAAAAATGTTGATATTAATAAAACAATGAATTTTAGGGCAAACGTTTAGTACCCTTACGTCATACTGCTAAAGTTTATAACTGATAAGAGTATAGATGCCCATTGAGGTAGAAACTTTGTACCTGATCGGAGAAGCACTTATAGGCGAGGGTAACGAAATAGCCCACATCGACCTTATGATAGGCGATAAGAACGGGCCCGTCGGAATGGCCTTCGCTAACGGAATGACAAACTTATCAATGGGGCACACACCCCTTCTCGCTGTCGTTAGACCTAACCTTATACCAAAGCCCGCAACGCTCATCGTGCCGAAAGTCACGGTCAAGAACATGGCACAGGCCGGGCAGATATTCGGCCCCGCGCAGGCCGCGGTCGCAAAGGCCATAGCCGACGCGGTAGAGGAAGGCGCAATACCAAAGGACATCTGTGAGGACGTCGTAATCATCGTCTCGGTCTTCATCCACCCCGAGGCAGCGGACTACACGAAGATATACAAGTACAACTACGGAGCCACCAAGCTTGCGCTGACAAGGGCGATGGACAAGTTCCCGAGCGTGGACAAAGTGACATACGAGAAGGACAGGGGAACTCACCCGATAATGGGCTACAAGGTCACCAGGCTCTGGGACCCGCCATACCTGCAGGTAGCGATCGACACCACGGACTTCGGCGTCGTGGAAAGGGTAATTGCGAACGTCCCGAAGAACGACCACCTGGTCATAGAGGCAGGCACCCCGCTCATCAAGCAGTTCGGCCTTGACGTCATCAGAAGGATGAGGGATCTCAAGAAGGACATGTTCATAGTAGCCGACCTTAAGACGCTGGACACCGGCAACCTTGAGGCCAGAATGGCAGCCGACGCGACCGCGGACGCAGTTGTATGCTCCGGACTGGCGCCGGTGGCGACCATCGAGAAGTTCATAGAGGAAGCACGCAAGGTTGGCATCTACTCTATCATCGACATGCTCAACGTCCAGGACCCCGCGAAGCTCATATCCCAGCTTAAAGTCAAGCCGGATGTCGTAGAGCTTCACCGCGGTATTGACACCGAGGGCGGTAAGGCTGAGCACGCATGGGGCAACATCGCTGAGATCAAGAAGGCTGCAGCTGGCAAGAAGCTGTTAGTCGCGGTGGCGGGCGGTGTCCGTGTGGAGAATGTCGAGACTGCGCTGAAGGGCGGAGCGGACATACTGGTAGTAGGAAGGTCCATCACCAACGCCAAGGACATAGAGGGCGAGTCCCGCAGGTTCTTACAGGCGATGAAGAAGGACGAGATCGACCAGTACCGCATAATGACGGACTTCTAAGGAAGAGCTAAATGCTCTCCCTTTTACCTTTTTAATAAACCATCACTTTTTTGAAGCAGTCATTAAAATCCTCGTAGTAAAAATTCAGTAACAAGCCCATGCTTTTCCCCGCATGTTTCAGGTATGACCTCAGGATGGCAATGTCAAGGTTCGTTGTCGGACCGTCGCTTTTTATCTTCACGAGTAAAGTGCCATCGACAAAGAAGTCTACAAAAAAGGCTTTTTCCATCACGACATCCTCATATCGTGCAGGGAACCATGCTTTCTGGACGACCGATAATCCCCTCTTTTTCATTTCTTTTTTAAGAGGCTTTTCATAAACTTCTATTAAAAGCTCCGAGCCCAGTTCTTTATGCACTTCGCCCGCAGACTCTATCACCTTATCAGCTAACGGTTCAATGGCTTTCATCGACGCTATCCTTTCAGCATATGGTTCTAATATCTCGATAGTATCATCTCCGCAATTTATTTACTAAATATTGAAAATAATACTAGATATACTTATTTACATTTTTAACAAAAATATACTCTAAACATTCAAAAAATAGTGCAGGGATAGAGAGTTCTATCCCCAGTCTATCAGTTCGAGGGTAGATGTGTGATCATCGGATACGGATGTTATCTTTAAAGGTACCGGTATGTCATCATGAACCCAGACCCTCACGTCGTTCTTCGTATCACTCTGGATATATACTTCAACATCCTCGAAGGCTCCCATCGGGACGATGACCGGCTCAACGCCTATCAGCTCATACCTGTTATTGCCCATAGAGAGCGTCGGGTCATCTACTGCCAGCTCACTGAATTTTCCGGGGAGGTCGCTCACCGGGACTTCAAGGTCGAACTTAATGCCGGAAGCGTTGCCATACATGTGCGCGTTTAAGACATTCCTTGTCGAAAGGTCGTAGTAATACTCAAGTATCATCTCTCCTTCTTTGCTGGTAGTGCTCATGTTGACGTGCTTTGCCGGGATCCCGTTATAGGTCGTGTTATAATACTCGAAACGGACGTCGCTGATGTATGTCTGCGAAGGCCTTTCCCTATCGGTGCTCACAAGCTTATACTCGAACCATGAAAAATCTTCAGGATCAAAAAGCTCGTCACCGTAAACGATCTTCCCCGTGCCTGCAGGCACAGGCGTGACGACCGGCCTTACCACGTCCGGCATATTACAGCAGCATACGCATCCTGAGAACGCCAGGAAAAGAGCGACTATTAATATCATAGGTATTAGTTTCTTCATATTCATCTATTCACCAACCATATACTCGTCTGTATTCAGGATTAAAAACAAATTGTTTACAAATCACGCCGCATTGCCATAATTCCCGATAGGCAGGCGAAAGTCCTGATATATTATCGGTATATGCTTAGGCCTATATTGGTGCAATTAATATCTGTCCATCTTTTTTGAAAAATTTAGAAAACGTTAATAGCCGGGAATACAGACATAATATTCTGGTAATGATCATGAAGAAGCCTATCATCATCCTTAATTATAAGACTTACACGGAAAGCCTGGGAGACAAAGGGAGAGAACTGACCTGGGCGGCTCGCGATTTGATGAGAGAGACGGGGATACGCATAATAGTATGCCCGCAAACGCCCGAACTGCATCATCACAAGGGATATGACATAGAGGTTTTCGCACAGCATGTCGATCCTATAGAGCCGGGAAGCCACACAGGACATGTATTGCCCCAAACGCTCCAGGCATGCGGTGTCACCGGGTCTCTGATAAACCACTCTGAGGACAGGATGCCAGCCGAGAAGATCAAGCAGTGCGTCGAGATCCTCCGCAAGCTGGGTATGACTTCCATAGTGTGTGCCGAGAGCATCGAAAAGGTCAAGGAAGTCTCCGCGTTCAAGCCCGACTTCGTCGCAATAGAGCCACCCGAGCTTATAGGAAGCGGAATACCCGTATCAAAGGCCGATCCTGACATAGTGACAAAATCCGTGGAAGCAGTCACCGACCCGAATGTTAAGGTGCTGTGCGGAGCCGGCATATCCAAAGGCGAGGACGTCAAGGCGGCTCTTGAGCTCGGGACTGTCGGAGTATTACTGGCTTCCGGCGTGGTTAAGGCAAAAGACCCGAAAGCCGCGCTGAAGGACTTAGTGACCTTCACCTGATGATGCCGTAGTAGATAAGCGCCATCAGTACGCCGGCCACTAAAAACGTATAGTTTATCACCGTGCTTGAGCCGTTAAACCATCGCGGTCCCCTCATCCTGTTATCGAAAGGCCCGTAAAACGGCACTCCTTTTTTTGTCAGCGAGTCAAGCAATACATGTGACAGAGTAGCGCTGAACATAGCAAGCGTCATGTAATGCGAAAGAATTCCCGCCTTTAATACCGAGCTAAAGAATATGTAAGTCATTATCGTGGCCGCTATTACTGTCGTAAGGCTATGAGTTATCCACGTGCGGTGAAATATGCCCCACAGGAATTTGTTGTCCATATCCGGTTTTACCGACATCGCCGCTGCTATGGCCGCTGCGACGGCTGAAAGCCCCAAAGCCTGGACAGAATCGACTCCTGCAGTGGTCACGTACAGAGTCCCGTAAAACAATAAAAGGGACCCTCCGAAATGGCCAGTCCTGTTAATATCCAATCCCCGGGGTATTTACGACTTAATGAAAAATAGATTTTTTCCTTTAATTTTAATATAGTATGATGTTTTTACGTTGTGCCTGTCGGATGGCAGGTAGGCACGTAATTTCACAGAAACACGGAAACACAAAATTTTTTATACGATTTTTTTAAGGGCTCTAAATCACAAAAAATACTCACGAAACCTCTAAGGCTCAAGTATCACTGTCAACGCTCTAATATCCCTAATGCTCGGCTCAACGCACTAACTTCTCTAAGTCACCAACTCTAAAACAAGGCCCGAATACTCTCCAAGGGCACGAAAGTTGGCGGTGTCCGGGGTTTTCTGTAAAATATATTTTTTTAGCTCCTGTCTTTCTAGTATTCGTTTCTTTCGATTTGTATATGTTTTTTGTCCGTGACAAATTCTTCGTTTATGTCCATGAGCATGGAAACCACGACTCTGAGTACTGATTGGTCGTTGGG
>NZ_PGCK01000022.1 GCF_021023085.1 Methanooceanicella nereidis
CCTTTGGTTGCTTTGAGCATCCATGCGATGTATGCGTCGAGGTTTTCGGTCTGGCCTTTCTTGATGTAGTCCATCACGAGCCAGTTGTTGCCGAATAACGTGTACGCGGTCTGGTCGAGGATCGGGGTGTCGCGTATCTCCTCATGAGTGTGCCTTGCAAGGAGAGGCGGCATCGCCGCTTCATTAACAAAGGTATAGCCAAGCCTAGCATACCTGTACGCCGTGGTGAACGTAGTCGGTACGGAGAAACCTCCGCCGGCCCTCTTCAGAGGAGTCCTTGCTTCCATAGTGTCGTGAAGCTTGTCCTCCGGCCTGAACAGTCTGCCCACATTAACTTTCGGTCCTGCAACGTGCGTGTGAATATCAACACCGCCGGCCATCACAACTTTGCCCTTGGCATTGATGACCTTTGCGCCGGTCGAAAGCTTAGAAGGCTCGACGATCTTACCGTTCTGGACAGCGATATCCTTGACTTCACCCTTAACACCGTTAGCCGGGTCATAAACAAACCCGTTCTTAATCAATAATTCATTCTTTACTGGCTGAGTCATCATATTCACCTCAAATATTAGTGCTGTCCACCTGCCTCGCCTTTAAGCTCCTTCACCCTGTGGTACAACCTCTCAAGAATCTCATGATCAGAGAGAATGCCCTCAGGAGCGTCCGCGACCTTTCTGCAGCGTATAGGAACATTATCCATACGATAAGCGGTGCCTTCTTCCTCAACACCCACAATCGTAGACGGCATAACTATACTCGATACACCGGTCGTCGGCGTGTAATGAGGATCAATACAAACGGTCGGGATCCTTGCATAATACTTCATCGAAGACACCGGGAAATGCGCACCGGGATCCGAAGCAATGACAAATGCAGCATCGCACTCGCCCCTCGCAAGAATATCGTTCGCCGCGGTCTCTCCGGGATTGTATCTCGCGTACCCCCTGGAGAAATCCATCGCGAACGGGAATCCGGACTGCCAGCTCATAACCTGGCCAGAACCAGACACATTGTAGTGGCCTCTCATCGCTATAAGGTTGAACTTGGTGTACTTGTTCATATCAGCAACAAAACTGATAGCAATGTCTATGTTCCTGTGCTTACCAGTCGTCTGAGTAACACCCATACCGAAGAAAAGCAAGCCGAACTTCTTAGACTTACAAAGCTCACCAAGCTCCACAATCTTCTCCCTGGGAATTCCACCGACAACTTCCTGCTCGATCTTCTCTCCCCTTAATGCAGTCCTGAGCGCATCGAGCAACTCGTAATCCTTACCCTGCTCCACAGGCACGTAAACATCCGCCTGCTTCGCCGTGTCAGTCGGCCTCGGATCCACGACAATGGTCGTCCTGTCCTTGAAGCCCCTCTCCGTGAAAAAGCCTCTCGGATAAATCGAATACCTGCTCATATGCCTCGGATGAGCGTGGACCGGGTTGCAACCCCAATAAATAATCAGATCAGCCCTGTTCTTCACCTCACCAAGAGTACAGCACGGAGCACCCACAGTCTGGATAGCCAGAACAGAAGGCCCGTGACATACGGATGCAGTATTGTCCGTCACACCGCCACAAAGCTCAGCAAGCTCATTCCCCACTTCCTGAGCCTCACACGACGTGGAGGACCAACCGTAGAACAACGGCCTCTTAGCCTTCGCAAGGATCTGAGCAGCCTTCTCAATAGCATAATCATAGCTCACGGGAGTGAACTCAGCAGAGTTATCATCCCTCTCGAGAGGCGTCATAATCCTGTGACCGTCCTGAGCAGACTTGAACTTCTCGTTCCCGATGACACAAGCGTTCATCGTATCAACAATCGTGTTTCCATCCTTAATGATCTTAAGATCGTCACAAAGCGTACCGCAGAACGGGCAGACCACATCAGTAACAACCTGCAAGTTCTTAGATTCAGTCTTAGTCTGAGTCTTAGCTTCCATCAAATCTTACTCCTCCAGGTTCAATGTGGTCTTCTGAAGCAGCTCAATACCGTTCAGAACTTTTTCGTTAGGTGCTGGCACAATCGAGACTTTTACTCCCTTGAAATGGGGCATACCGGTCGAATACGTCTTCGGACTAATGACCTGGTTCGCCCACGGACCCATGGGAATAAAAACAAGCCCAGGGTGAGGACCCTGGGTCGCCTTGACCGCCCTAACGACTACCTCTCCGTGATCAGATCTGACCATCACCGTCTGCCCGGGAAACACATGAAGGCTCTTCATATCGCTGACATCCATCTCAACGATACCACAAGTCTTGATATAATAATCATCATGCTTGTGACCCTCAATAGCAACACCCTGCCAGACAGTCCTGCCTGAAATCAGGTTAGCTTCAATAGAGTTAGTCATATTCGGTCTCCTTC
>NZ_PGCK01000023.1 GCF_021023085.1 Methanooceanicella nereidis
CCAGTAGTTCCGTTGGTGTGTGAGTGGTTGTTCGGTGTTTTTGTTGGAAGGCGTTTTCCTCTTGTGTTGAGATATTTTTCTTTTTATGGGATTAAAAAGTGTTTATATCTCTGAGGGTTTGCCTTCCGTTAAAGCGGTTAGTGTTACGGCGTTAAAAGGGTTTGCCGGTGTTTTTTCTGGTATTCCTGTTCTGGGTCGTAGAAAAGGGAAGAAAATTTTTTACAGTCTTTGCGGTTGTTGCCTTAGTGGTATGAGTATTGAGATGTTTCATGATGAGTATGGTGGTGTGAGTCCTGATGTGGTTTTGAGTTCTGTTAATAAGATATCGTTGGAGATGATGGAGAAGGTTTGTAACAGGCTCTTGAAATTGTCGGTGAGGATGGCGGGGGGTGCGAGGATGTTTGTTCGTACTAAGAATGTTAGTATTGATTATCATGATGTCTTGTATTATGGTAAGAGCACGCCTTTCACCGTGAAGACTCTTGAAGGTCATAAGGGTAAGAGGAGGAGATGTCATCGGTACGGGGTCGCGAGTGTGACCGGCAAGTGTTTTTATCAGGCCGTCTCTATCATGGGGGCTAGGAAAGGTGTTTCCAATCTTGAGATAGTGAAAGGATTGCTGGAAGACGTGGGTCGTAATCCTGTTTTAAAGAACAGGGTGGGCGTGGTTCTCATGGACAAGTTTTTCGCCGGAGTCGATGTTATCAACTACCTGGAATCGAACGATCATCTTTACATCATGCCTTTCAAACATTCCAAGACCCTTGACCGGTTATACGAGAACGCCCGTCGTACAGGGATTTTTCATGCTTTGTACCATATGAGGAAGAAAGATCCGGGAAATTCGGTCTGGAAGACCGTGAACGTGTATTTCATACCCGTCGAAGACGAGGAAGGATATTACGCTTACATCTCCAACATCGAGACACCCCCCGGCATGGAATGGATACTGGACATGATCTATCGCGGAAGATGGAACATAGAAGTCAACTTCAAGGTCAAAAAAGTAGTGAAACCAACAACATCAAGCAAAAACCCGGCTTACAGAATACTCCTCGAAACCATCTCGTTAATACTGGCCAACCTGTGGAAACAACTCGAAATCAGAATCACTGACAGACCGTTAAGACAAAAACAGTACGACCTCACACTCCACAAACTCATACAAGAAATGATAACAACACCCACAAAAAACAACATGGAATAACAAGACTAAAAACGACCACAAAAGGACACCCCATTTTTTAACTCCCACACCACTTGCTAAAAAAGACACCAAAACACAAAAAACACCAAACACCAAACAACAACACAAACAAAAAAACACACAAAAAACAAAAAAACACAACCCCTAACCAAACAACCACAAGCAAACCAACGGAACTACTGG
>NZ_PGCK01000024.1 GCF_021023085.1 Methanooceanicella nereidis
CCAGTGTTCCCGTGCTTGTGTTTTTTGGGTTTGGTTGGTAGTGGTCGTGTTTTTTGGTGGTTGGTATGCGGATGGTTGTGGGGTTTGTTGGTTTTTTTGTGATTTTTTGTCTGAAAACGGTCTTTTTTGTCGTGTTTTTTGGATGGCGGTAGCTAATGTAGTTGCGGTTTAGCTCAGGATTATTAGTTTTTTGGTGAGTCTTTTTGTTGTGCCTGGTTCTGCGTTCAGGAGGTATTCTAAGATGTGTTTCATGTCGTCGTGAGTTATGGTTGTCTTGTTCTTTCTTTTGGTTATTGTTAAGAGGTTGACCAAGAGGTGGCTTATGGTGTATATGAGGATCCGATATGAATGGTTCCTGGAGTTTGTTTTAATCCGGTAATTGTCCTTTTCTTTGTAACTGTTCTCTACGTTCCATCTTTTCCGGTAAACATCGAAAAGTACGCTGACGTCCGTCATGCTCATGTCCTTGTTCGTGACCATGCCAATGTAATCGTCCATGCCCACTTCCTGGAGGTACACGGTCGTCTTATGCTCATTCTCCTTTCCCCCGTTCAGAGTATGATCCCAGCGCCATTTATCGGTGATCTCCGCTATCCTGTAAGTGATTTTCATGCCTTCGAACTTTTTCACCGGGACCAAATAATCCGTATCCTTGCCTACTTCGTTTAACACGTTAGCATTGTAAAACCCTTTATCCAAGAGGACACCCTTCACCTTCAACTCCCCGGGCACCATGTCCAAGAGCCTTCTCACCACATCCTCCGGCCTATCCTCCCTGCTCACGCACGTCACAGCAAGAGTGAACTTGAACCGCGTGCCCACGATAGCGATAGTGGCATAACGAAGCACATGAACATGCTGATGCCGAACACTCTTCTTCATCGCATCATGCACCATCAAAGGATCCTCACCATGATACTCCACATCATTGTAATCTATGGCCAGATACACCCCCCTCCAATGCCATCTCGCCTTCAACAACATATCAAAACACCGTCTCAACAACAAATTACAATACCAAGTGGCATCCTCAAGACCCCTCTCACCCATATAATGAAAAAACCGATCACTGCTCTCAAACTTCCTGTTACACAACCCCTCCATACTAAGATCCCTTACCGCACACTCAACAAGCAACAAAAAGAACATACCAGCACGCGGAAAATCGAAAAAATCATCGAACAATTTCGAAAAAGGCTTTAAACCAAGACTACCCATATCAACGACCGAAGGCGGAATACATTCTCTCATAAAATACCAAAAAAGAATGTAATCCACCTTCAAAACAATAAAAACACTTTTCTACCCCACAACCAAAACCAACAACACACCAAACCCAAAAAACACAAGCACGGGAACACTGG
>NZ_PGCK01000025.1 GCF_021023085.1 Methanooceanicella nereidis
CCAGTAGTTGTGATGGTGTTTAGTTGGTTGTGGTGTTGTTGTTTGTTTTTGTGGTGTTTTTGGTTGGTTAGTATGGGAGGAGTTATCAGTTTATCGGTTGTTTTTTGTGTGTGAAAACTAAAACGTTTAACAAACTGATAGCTCCGGATGAGGAGTTTTGTTTTCGCAGGTTAAAGCCTTTGTCGCGTTTGTTCTCCAGACTTTTCCATTACATGGGAAAGGATGGAGAGGTGGTTTTCAGGTATCTTGTGGGTTGTTGTCTTGATAATACGAGCATCAGCGATTACTGCAGGGATCATAAAGCGGTGTGTTCCAGCACGGTGCTGAAACTGGGCAGGGTTCCGGTTGAGGAGATGGCCGGGAATTGTAACAGGCTTATCCGGGAAACGATGAGGATGGCCTTGCGAAGCGGACGGTATCGGAATTGCGATACCAGTCTTGATTATCATGATATGCCCTACCATGGAAGAAGAAAAGAGCACACCATCAAGGTTCTTGTTAACGGTAAATATCGAAGATGTTATCGTTTTGCCGTGTCCTCCCTCACCGCAAGGGATCGTTTTCTCGCGACCGGGATACAACTGTACAAAGAAGGAGACGGCAACCTCCTCATGGTGGACAGGCTGCTTGACACCGTTCCCGGTGGTCATGATCTGGTGCTCATGGATCGCTATTTCTGCGGCGTGGACGTTTTCAACCGCGTGGAAGAAAAAGGCATGCATTACCTCACTCCTTACAAGACCAACAATCGGATAGATGAACTGTACCTGGAAAGCCTCCTTGACGGAGAGACCGTGAAACCCTACAAGATGAGAAAGAAGGGAGCGGAAAAGAAAAAAGTGAACATACACCTGGTAGCCTATCCCGAGGAGGAATACCGCGCCTACGTGTCAGACCTCACCGACAGGGGAATAGAGGAACGTTACACTTATCGTTGGAATATCGAGAATCTTTTTAAAGTGATGAAATGGCTGAAACCAGTGACAAGCACCACCAGAGAATCATTCAGACTCCTCCTCACCACAATAGCACTGATCCTCGCAAGCCTCTGGAAACTCCTTGTTATCACAAAACAACACGTAACAGTGAAAAGATTCAAAAAACAACTCGAAACCATACTACAACAAACACCAGAATACCATGATATCATGATCACTACGACCACAAAAACCTAGCAAACACAGTAACAAGGCCCTTTTTCATGAGAACACCATCGACAAACCCCAAAAAACACAGCTTCTCAAACCATTAATCAACAAAAACAATCGATTAATCAAAACACCAACAAAATATTAAGAAAAAGAAAACAACCACAACCCCTATCCAAACAACCAACTAAACACCATCACAACTACTGG
>NZ_PGCK01000026.1 GCF_021023085.1 Methanooceanicella nereidis
TCAACGATACCACAAGTCTTGATATAATAATCATCATGCTTGTGACCCTCAATAGCAACACCCTGCCAGACAGTCCTGCCTGAAATCAGGTTAGCTTCAATAGAGTTAGTCATATTCGGTCTCCTTCAAAGCTCCTGGTCAGTTCTTTATTACAGGTGCGACTTCTAGTTTCTTACCAGCGCTCACCTTTGCGATCTCTGCCAGGTCATCTTCCACTACGGATGCTGATTGACCGATCTCGGCCGGCTTCGTCCCCTTGTTAAGGGGGCTCGGGCCCAGTTCATTTATGGTGTTGATCATCTCCTTGACGACCTCCGCCCACTTGGCCCCTTCGGATGCTGATACGAAAGTCATCCTCACCCTGCGGTCATCTAAACCGAGAGACTTGAGGACTCTCTTCAGATAGAACATCCTCTTTGCTGCCTTATAATTCCCTTCGAGGTAGTGGCAGTCACCAAAGTGACATCCGGATACAATCACGCCATCAGCACCATCCATGAACGCCCTCATGATGAGGAGCAGGTCGACACGACCCGTACACATCGTTCGGACTATACGGATATCTGACGGATACTGAATACGAGCGGTCCCAGCAAGATCTGCTCCCGCATAGGAGCACCAGTTGCAGACGATCCCGAGGATCTTAGGTTTCCATTCTTCGTTTGTCATTATATCTCACCCCCACCAAGGAGGAATGCATCTATCTGTGCAATTAACTGAGGTGTTGTAAAGTGCTGCATATAGATCGCGCCGCCCGGACAGAATCCGCCGCAGGTGCCGCAGCCCTTACACTTTGCATCGTTTATCCTGGCTTTTTTCTTGCCTTCGCTTACATCGACCATTTCAATTGCCTTGTACGGGCAGAGTCCCTCGCATACTCCGCAGCCAGCGCAGAGTGTTTCATTAATTTTGCCTGCGATAGGCTCGAGCATGACCTTGCCCTGGTTGATAGGTACTGCCGCAGCTGCAGCCGCACCTGCTGCCTGTGCCACTGTGTCAGGGATATCCTTCGGACCCTGGCAGCAACCGGCAAGATATATACCTTCGTTCGATGTCGAGAACGGGTTAAGCTTCGGGTGAGCCTCTAACAGGAACTGGTCAGCGCTCTTCGAAATAGTAAGTTTGTTCCTGAGAAATTCTGTGGATTTCTTCGGGACTATCGCGGATGCGAGTATTACCATTTCGAGCTCTAGTTCTATGGGTACGCCGAGCAGTGTGTCTTCTGCGTGGACGATCAGGTTCTTGTTGACAGGGTTCTCCTCTATGTAGGATACTCTGCCCCTGA
>NZ_PGCK01000027.1 GCF_021023085.1 Methanooceanicella nereidis
TCAACGATACCACAAGTCTTGATATAATAATCATCATGCTTGTGACCCTCAATAGCAACACCCTGCCAGACAGTCCTGCCTGAAATCAGGTTAGCTTCAATAGAGTTAGTCATATTCGGTCTCCTTCTTGAAGCCCTCTTACTTTTGGATCGGAGTGGCTTCTACTTTCTTTCCAGCTACCTTTGCGATCTCTGCGAGGTCTTCGTCAGAGCTTGCCTCTGCACCGTGCTCTGCGCCAGCCTGTAAGGTTACCTTCTTCTGGACAGGGCTCGGGCCGAGTTTCTTAACGGTATCGACCATGTCCCTGACGACCTGTGCCCACAGCGCACCTTCTGATGCGGAGACGAAGGTCATCTTGAGCCTTCTTCCGTCGATTCCCATATCCTCTAAGACTTTTCTGGTGAGAGCTACACGGCGTCTTGCCTTGTAGTTACCTGCTATGTAGTGACAGTCGCCGATGTGGCAGCCAGATACGAGCACTGCATCTGCGCCAAGGCTGAATGCCTCTAATATGAATGCAGGGTCGACACGTCCGGTACACATGATCCTTACTACACGGACGTTGGGCGGATACTGAGCCCTGGATACACCTGCGAGGTCTGCGCCTGCGTAGGTACACCAGTTACAAAGTATACCGAGTATTTTTGGTTCGAATTCGTCAGCCATTTTAGGCACCTCCTGCCGGAGTGAACAGAGCAGCTATCTGCGCTCTTATCTGGGTGTCTTTGAAGTGCTGCATGGATATTGCCTTTGCCGGGCATGCTCCACCGCACGTTCCGCATCCTTTACACTTTGCATCGTTGACGTAGGCCTTCCTCTTTCCTTCCTCAAGGTCTATCAGGTCGATAGCCTTGTACGGGCAGAGTCCTGCGCATACTCCGCAACCGGAGCAAAGAGCGTCATTGACTTTGCCTGCGATAGGCTCGAGCATGACCTTGCCCTGGTTGATGGGTACTGCCGCAGCTGCAGCCGCACCTGCTGCCTGTGCCACTGTGTCAGGGATATCCTTCGGACCCTGGCAGCAACCGGCAAGATATATACCGTCGGTCGATGTCGAGAACGGGTTAAGCTTCGGGTGAGCCTCTAACAGGAACAGGTCTGAGCTCTTGGATATGATGAGCTTGTTCCTGAGATCCTCGGTCGACTTCTTTGGTATGATCGCGGATGCGAGTATTACCATTTCGAGCTCTAGTTCTATGGGTACGCCGAGCAGTGTGTCTTCTGCGTGGACGATCAGGTTCTTGTTGACAGGGTTCTCCTCTATGTAGGATACTCTGCCCCTGA
>NZ_PGCK01000028.1 GCF_021023085.1 Methanooceanicella nereidis
AGGGTGCTGTCCCGTTTTTTCTGTATTTTTATATTATTGGGTATATTTTTTAGCCCTGTACTTTCATATTATTGTTTGGAGAAAGATAACATGAAAGGTACAAGGCCGTATTCTTATAGGAGGTCTATGCTTAAATTTTTTGAGCATGACTCGAATGGGATGAAAGATATGATCAGGGAGCTTCTTCAGAACATCATGGAGGAGGAAGCCCGGGATCAGGCGGGAGCTCGTCATTATGAGAGGACTCCGGGGAGGAGGGCTCATCGTAACGGTCATAAGGATCGTTCTCTGGTTACCCGTTATGGTAAGGTTGATTTGAGGAAGCCTCAGTTCCGGGAGGTGTCTTTTGAGACGAGTGTTTTCGGCAGGTATTCCAGGGCTGAAAAAGCTATTGTGAATACTATCAGCGAGTCCTATCTTCAGGGCGTGTCCACGAGAAAGATGAAAAAGGTATTGTCCATGCTGGACGTGGAAGTCTCAAAGAGCACTGTCTCGCGGATATTGGAGGAGCTGGATGAGGATATCAGAGAATTCCTGGAGAGGCCTCTTGGTGTGACTCCTTATGTGTTTGTGGATGCCACTTATGTCAAGATAAGGGATAACGGGAGGTACGTTACGAAACCATTGTTCACTGCTATGGGCGTAAACAGCGAGGGTTACAAGGAGATTCTCGGTGTGAAGATAATGCAGAGAGAGGGAGAGGAATTCTACACCGAGTTCTTCGAGGATCTGAAGAGAAGAGGATTGCAGGGCGTGAAAATGGTGATCAGCGACGGCCACCAGGGGATTAAGCAGGCCGTTAAGAATTGTTTCATATGCTCATGGCAGTACTGCCATCTGCACTTCAGAAGAAACGTGCTGAAGACCATACCGCAGAAACAACGAAAAGAGATCAGCGACCTTCTCAAAGAATACATGGAATCACCTAATTTGCTGGCCAACTACTCCGAAGAATTAAGATTGAAAGGACTTGACAGGGCCAGCAAGATCATAGACAAAAACATGGAAGACCTCTTCAATTACCTGGCCTTTCCCAGCTACCAATGGATCAAACTAAGAACCACGAACACACTGGAGAACGTCCACTCCAGAATAAAGAAAAGAACCACACCGATAGGAGCCTTCCCCAACGACCAATCAGTACTCAGAGTCGTGGTTTCCATGCTCATGGACATAAACGAAGAATTTGTCACGGACAAAAAACATATACAAATCGAAAGAAACGAATACTAGAAAGACAGGAGCTAAAAAA
>NZ_PGCK01000029.1 GCF_021023085.1 Methanooceanicella nereidis
CCCCGATCCTCGACCAGACCGCGTACACGTTATTCGGCAACAACTGGCTCGTGATGGACTACATCAAGAAAGGCCAGACCGAAAACCTCGACGCATACATCGCATGGATGCTCAAAGCAACCAAAGGTTTTGCGATCAAGATCGTCAACCCTGGAGGAACCGAGGCATGGGGCTGGGGTAAGAACTGTACCACATTAGACGACCCTGTACCCTACTTCGAAGTCACGCCGAAGGAGATCGTAACCGGTCTTGCGGCCGCGAACGAGAGACTCGGTCTGCCGCATTCCATACACTTACACGCTAACAACCTCGGTCACCCGGGTAACTACACGACCACGCTCAAGACCATGGCATTAACTGAGGGTGTCAAGACGGACAAATCGTCCGGAAGGACCCAGAATATGCACATGACGCACACCCAGTTCAACTCTTATGGCGGTACGACCTGGAAGGACTTCGAGTCCAAGGCAGACGCTATAGCGGACTACGTCAACGCTCACGACCACATGACAATAGATGTGGGCTTTGTCACTCTTGATGAGACGACTACGATGACCGCTGACGGACCGATGGAGTTCGGGCTGCACAGTTTGAACCACCTGAAGTGGGCTAACCTCGATGTGGAGTTAGAGACCGGTAGTGGCGTAGTGCCGTACATTTACGATCCGAAACTTCACGTGTGCGGTATACAGTGGGCTATAGGTCTCGAGCTTGCGTTGCTCGTGAAGGATCCGTCCAGATGTCATTTGACCACGGATCATCCGAATGCGGGTCCGTTCACCAGGTATCCGACTGTGGTTAGCTGGCTTATGAGCAAGAAGGCCAGGGACGCTAAGATGGCCACCTTGCATAAGTGGGTTCCAGAGAGGACCAAGCTCTCCGGCATAAGCAGAGAGATGGATTTCTATGAGATCGCTCAGATGACTCGTTCCGGTACTGCTAAGGCCTTGGGTCTTGAGAAGTCTAAGGGTCAGCTCGGTATCGGTGCGGACGCGGACATTGTAATATACAACTTCGATCCGACGACTACGGATGCTACTCAGAATCCTGAGTTGATCGAGAAGGCGCTGGGCGCTGCGGAGTACACCATCAAGGGCGGCGACATAGTCGTGAAGGATGGAGACATCGTGGCTCTTACGAATTCGAAGCAGATCGTTTGGGCGGATGCTGACGGTTTCAACAACCAGGAAGTCATCAACGATATCGTTGATAAGTTCTTGAAGTACTACTCTGTCACTCTGAACAACT
>NZ_PGCK01000030.1 GCF_021023085.1 Methanooceanicella nereidis
CCCCGATCCTCGACCAGACCGCGTACACGTTATTCGGCAACAACTGGCTCGTGATGGACTACATCAAGAAAGGCCAGACCGAAAACCTCGACGCATACATCGCATGGATGCTCAAAGCAACCAAAGGATACGCAGTAAAAATTGTTAATCCGGGAGGAACCGAGGCATGGGGCTGGGGTAAGAACTGTACCGCAATCGACGACCCTGTACCCTACTTCGAAGTCACGCCGAAGGAAATTATCACCGGCCTTGCGGAGACTAATGAGAGGCTTGGTTTACCGCATTCCATACATTTACACGGTAACAACCTCGGTCACCCGGGTAATTACACAACTACGCTTAAGACGCTAGCTCTTACAGAAAATATCCCGGTCAACAAGGCATCGGGTAGATCGCAGAACTTGCACTTCACGCACACCCAGTTCAACTCTTACGGAGGCACGACCTGGAAGGACTTCGAGTCCAAGGCAGACGCAATAGCGGACTATGTTAATTCGCATGATCATCTCACAATAGATGTGGGCTTTGTCACTCTTGATGAGACGACTACGATGACTGCGGATGGTCCGATGGAGTTTGGGCTGCACAGTTTGAACCACCTGAAGTGGGCTAACCTTGATGTGGAGTTAGAGACTGGTAGTGGTGTGGTGCCGTACATTTACGATCCGAAGCTTCACGTGTGCGGTATTCAGTGGGCTATAGGTCTCGAGCTTGCGTTGCTCGTTAAGGATCCGTCCAGATGTCATTTGACCACGGATCATCCGAATGCGGGTCCGTTCACCAGGTATCCGACTGTGGTTAGCTGGCTTATGAGCAAGAAGGCCAGGGACGCTAAGATGGCTACCTTGCATAAGTGGGTTCCGGAGAGGACCAAGCTTCCGGGAATATCCAGGGAGATGGATTTCTATGAGATCGCTCAGATGACTCGTTCCGGTACTGCTAAGGCCTTGGGTCTTGAGAAGTCTAAGGGTCAGCTCGGTATCGGTGCGGACGCGGACATAGTCATATACAACTTTGATCCGACGACTACGGATGCTACTCAGAATCCTGAGTTGATCGAGAAGGCGCTGGGCGCTGCGGAGTACACCATCAAGGGCGGCGACATAGTCGTGAAGGATGGGGACATCGTGGCTCTTACGAATTCGAAGCAGATCGTTTGGGCGGATGCTGACGGTTTCAACAACCAGGAAGTCATCAACGATATCGTTGATAAGTTCTTGAAGTACTACTCTGTCACTCTGAACAACT
>NZ_PGCK01000031.1 GCF_021023085.1 Methanooceanicella nereidis
GCATGCCCCGAAGAGGCCGTTTCCGAAGGCCCGCTCGGAGCAGTGAACAGGGGTAAGGCACAGACCTCTAAGGTCGATGTCGACCCGAAGAAGTGCTCCTACTGTGGAGTATGCACAATACTGTGTCCATTCAACGCAATCAAGCTATCTTTTGATGGCGTTGAAAAACTCCCGATACTCGAGCAGGAAGGATTCCCTGTGCTTGAGAAGAAGGCTAAGATCGATGCTGAGAAGTGTACTAGGTGTGTGCTTTGTGAGGAGGTTTGCCCGAGGGACGCTATCAAGAGGGATGTGGCTGATGTTGATCAGGGTCATAAGGCTGCTTCGACGATGCAGTACACTATTGATTATAAGCTTGATGAGGAGAAGTGCACGTTGTGTGGCATTTGTTCTGAGATCTGTGATGCTTTTAAGATCGATTATAAGGAGCCGACTCCGCTCACTGTTAAGAAGATCGGTAAGCTTGCTTTTGATGAGAAGAAGTGCGATGCTTGTAAGGTGTGTGTTGAGGCGTGTCCGGAGGATGCTATTGCTATCGAGAGGAAGATTGTGGCGGAGCCGAAGCTTTCGGGTACTGTGGAGATCAATCTTGATGATTGTGTGACCTGTACCTGGTGTCAGGTTATGTGTCCGAAGGATGCTGCGAAGGTGGAGAAGGTTTTCGAGGGAGAGCTTGAGCTTGACGTGTCGAAGTGTCCGGCTGGTTGTTCGACCTGTGTTGATATCTGCCCGTGCAATGCGTTGTATTTGCCTGCTGTTGAGGAGGCTGGTCATAAGCCTGGTAAGCTGGCGTACAATAAGGATTTCTGCATTTTCTGCGGCGCTTGCGTGAATGCGTGTCCGGCTGACGGTACGATCAAGATGAAGAGGACGAAGATCAACGTTACCGGTGAGGAGACCGGTCTCTTCAAGAAGGTCGCTGCCAAGTTGATGACCGAGAAGGTTCCGAAGATCAAGGAGGCCTAAAAAGATGGCTTTAGAATCACAGGTTTTAAACTTAAACAAGGGTCTGGTCAATTTCACCCATGACATTGAGAAGGCAGGCGGAGAGAACATCTCTGTATGCTACCAGTGTGGTACCTGTACAGGCGGCTGCCCCCAGGGCAGAAGGAACGCACTAAGGACCAGAAAGATCATGAGAATGGTCTC
>NZ_PGCK01000032.1 GCF_021023085.1 Methanooceanicella nereidis
CGAACTCGTCTTTCATGTCGAGGTTGATAGCTTCCTTATCACCGCACTTCTTAACACAAAGCTCACACTTCACACAGTGATCGAAGTCTATAGTGTACTTCAAGGGTACTACCTGCGGGTGGCAAATGTATATTGCCTTTCTCGGACCCAGGCCAATATCGAACTCGTTCGGCCTGCTGACCGGACATACCGCCGCACAGTCACCACAACCATTACACTTATCCTCGATAACACCTCTCGCCTTCCTCTTCACGGTGACGTTGAAGTTACCGATGTAACCGTCAACCTTCTCAACTTCCGAGTAGGACAGGAGTTTTATGTTCGGGTGTCTGTCGACTTCCGCCATCTTAGGTGAAAGGATACACTGCGAACAGTCGAGTGTCGGGAAGGTCTTGTCCAGCTTGGACATGTAACCGCCGATTGTCGGCTCCTTCTCTATCAGGTAGGTGGTGATTCCGGAGTCCGCGAGTTTCATTGCTGCTTCGATTCCGCCTACGCCTGCGCCGATGACCATCGCGGTCTTTTCACAGGGCACTGACTTGGTCTCGAGCGGCTCGAGAAGTTTCGCCTTCGCGACGGCCATTCTAAGAATGTCCTTTGCCTTCTCGGTTGCCCTCTCCGGCTCCTTCATGTGGATCCACGAGGACTGCTCACGAATGTTCGCCATCTCGAACACGAACGGGTTCAGCCCGCCGAGCTCGGTGGCTTTCCTGAATGTCACTTCGTGCAGACGCGGGGTGCATGCTGCTACGACAACTGCGTCTAACTGCTTCTCCTTAATAGCGGTCTTGATCTTTTCCTGACCGGGGGTTGAACACATGTAAGCGTAATCATCAGCGTGGACAACGCCTGGAAGAGTGCTAGCGTACTCGGAAAGTTCCTTAACCTTGACCGTACCGGCTATGTTAGAACCGCAGTGACAGATGAAGACCCCGACTCTATTTTCTTTACCGTTTGCCATATTTTCATCCCTCATACAATTTTGTCAAGTAATGCGTCTACCTTGATAACGTGCGCATCCAGACCGAGTTCCTCAGGGCT
>NZ_PGCK01000033.1 GCF_021023085.1 Methanooceanicella nereidis
CGAACTCGTCTTTCATGTCGAGGTTGATAGCTTCCTTATCACCGCACTTCTTAACACAAAGCTCACACTTCACACAGTGATCGAAGTCTATAGTGTACTTCAAGGGTACTACCTGCGGGTGGCAAATATATATTGCCTTTCTCGGACCCAGACCAATATCGAACTCATTCGGCCTGCTGACCGGACATACCGCCGCACAGTCACCACAACCATTACACTTATCCTCGATAACACCTCTCGCCTTCCTCTTCACGGTGACGTTGAAGTTACCGATGTAACCGTCAACCTTCTCTATCTCGGAATACGAAAGAAGCTTAATGTTCGGGTGTCTGTCGACTTCCGCCATCTTAGGTGAAAGGATACACTGCGAACAGTCGAGTGTCGGGAAGGTCTTGTCCAGCCTGGACATGTAACCGCCGATTGTCGGCTCTCTCTCGATCAAATATGTAGTTATACCCGAATCCGCGAGTTTCATTGCTGCTTCGATTCCGCCCACGCCTGCGCCGATGACCATCGCGGTCTTTTCACAGGGCACGGACTTGGTCTCGAGCGGCTCGAGAAGTTTCGCCTTCGCGACGGCCATTCTCAGAATGTCCTTTGCCTTCTCGGTTGCCCTCTCCGGCTCCTTCATGTGGATCCACGAGGACTGCTCACGAATGTTCGCCATCTCGAACACGAACGGGTTCAGCCCGCCGAGTGCGGTGGCTTTCCTGAACGTCGACTCGTGCAGACGCGGGGTGCATGCTGCTACGACAACTGCGTCTAACTGCTTCTCCTTAATAGCGGTCTTGATCTTTTCCTGACCGGGGGTTGAACACATATATGGATAATCATCTGCGTGGACAACGCCTGGAAGAGTGCTAGCGTACTCGGAAAGTTCCTTAACCTTGACCGTACCGGCTATGTTAGTACCACAGTGACAGATGAAGACCCCGACTCTATTTTCTTTACCGTTTGCCATATTTTCATCCCTCATACAATTTTGTCAAGTAATGCGTCTACCTTGATAACGTGCGCATCCAGACCGAGTTCCTCAGGGCT
>NZ_PGCK01000034.1 GCF_021023085.1 Methanooceanicella nereidis
ATTCAGAAAATACTCGAAGCCACTGGCCTGATGCAGATCAAGGCTGATATTGAGGGTGGTAAGAAATGATGAAGTCTTCACTTTACTTAGGATGTATCGCACCGAACAGATATCCGGGCATTGAGGCAGCGACTATCAAGACCTCGAAGAATCTTGGTCTTGAGCTGGTGGAGCTTAATGGAGCTTCCTGCTGTCCCGCGCCGGGAGCATTCGGTTCCATGGACGTGCTCACCTGGGAAGCCTTGGCTGCCAGGAACGTCTGCCTGTCTGAACAGATGGGACTCGACTGCACCGTAGTATGCAACGGCTGCTACAAGTCGCTGTACGACACCAACGACAAACTCAAACACAACCCCGCCGAAAAGGCAAAAGTCAACGAACTGTTAAAGCTCGCAGGCATGGAATTCCAGGGATCCATAGAAGTCAGACACATCGCAGAACAACTCTACAACGATGTGGGCCTGAAAGCCATCAGGGACAGTGTTGTGACACCCTTGAACGGTATCAAGGTTGGTATCCACTATGGTTGCCACATGCTCAGGCCCGCGAGGGAGAGGCATTTCGAGGGTTCGTCGTTCTCTTCTGAGAAGCCGACTTTCCTTGATGAGATGGTAGAGGCGCTCGGAGCAAGAAGCGTTGAGTACAAAGAGAAGATGATGTGCTGCGGAGCCGGCGGAGGCGTTCGCGGATACAAGATCGAGTACGCGCTCGACATGACCAACGAGAAGCTCAGGAACATGGCTGAGATGGGCGTTGACTGTGTCGTTGATGTGTGTCCGTTCTGTCACCTTCAGTTTGACCGTGGTCAGCTTGAGATCGCTGAGAAGTTCGGTGACAAGTATGACATTCCTGTGCTGCATTATGCACAGCTGTTAGGTCTTGCGCAGGGTATGAGCCCTGAGGAACTCGGTCTGGATGCGCACGTTATCAAGGTAGACGCATTACTTGACAAAATTGTATGAGGGATGAAAATATGGCAAACGGTAAAGAAAATAGAGTCGGGGTCTTCATCTGTCACTG
>NZ_PGCK01000035.1 GCF_021023085.1 Methanooceanicella nereidis
TCACGTATAGTGTGCCTTTGCCGCCTTCTGCGCGGTCGCCGGTGAGTACGTTGAACGCGTACTTTTTGCCGTCGATCTCCAGTTCCTGGGTTCCCTTGGTGGCGAATCCGGGCATCATGCACTCGATGTTGCCGAGCACGTAAATGTTGCCGCGGACCATCTGAGCGCCAACCCTGCCGGGAGAGTTACCGTAGATAACGATCTTACCGCCAGCGTCCTTCGGACCGATAGCCCTGCCTGCGTGAATACCCGCGTTAATGTCGACATCACCCTTCACAGTGATAGTGCCGCCCATCATATACTCGCCGATATCACAACCAGCATTGCCGCTGACCACGATATTGCCGCCCTTCATGCCTCTCCAGTCACCACGGTAAGAAGCACCCAGATAGTTACCGGCATTACCCTCAACAATGAAGTTGCCGCCTTCCATCTGAATACCGCAGAACGCGTCGCAATTGCCCTTGACAATGATGTCGCCGCCCTTCATCCAGGCACCGCAATACATGTCAACATCACCCTTAACCAGGATCGCGCCAGCAGTCATCTTCGAACCAATATACTTAACACGAGGACACGAACCATTTATTACAATGGCCTGTTCCGCGGCAGTCGCAGCGGTAGTGCCCTTGATGTCGAAGAACTTACCGAGAGGCCAGGTGGTGTTACCCTCCCAGACCTTAAGCTCAGCGATCTCCTCAAGAGTCTTACCAGCGAACACATCCGGAGTGATGACATCCGCTTCAAGAACGAGGAATTTCTCCCCGTTCGGAGTCAAAGTAACTTTTTCCATTTTAGTTACCTCCCGCAAGCGGACCGGACTTGATCACATTCTGCGTGATAGCCGTATTATTGTAATACGCATCCTGCACCGGGTAGTTGTTCAGAGTGACAGAGTAGTACTTCAAGAACTTATCAACGATATCGTTGATGACTTCCTGGTTGTTGAAACCGTCAGCATCCGCCCAAACGATCTGCTTCGAATTCGTAAGAGCCACGATGTC
>NZ_PGCK01000036.1 GCF_021023085.1 Methanooceanicella nereidis
ATCGCGGATGCGAGTATTACCATTTCGAGCTCTAGTTCTATGGGTACGCCGAGCAGTGTGTCTTCTGCGTGGACGATCAGGTTCTTGTTGACAGGGTTCTCCTCTATGTAGGATACTCTGCCCCTGATGAACTTGGCTCCCTCTTCCTGTATCCTGTAGTAGAACTCTTCGTATGCCTTACCGAAGGAACGAATGTCCATGTAGAACAGGTAGGGTACAACGCCAGGCATCTTTTCCATGATCTGGTGTGCGTGCTTGAGCGAGTACATGCAGCATACCCTGGAACAGTACGCCTGCGCATCCTTATCCCTCGAACCTGCGCACAATACAAAGCCCACGTTGTGCGGCTTCTGACCGTCGGACGGCCTGATCAGCTTGCCACCGGTCGGACCAGCAGCGTTGATAAGCCTCTCGAAGTGAATACCGGTAAGAACGTTGTCATAAACACCGTAACCCCACTCCTCCTTCTTCTCGATCTCGTAAAGATCAAACCCTGTCGCCACGATAATGGTACCGACCTTGATCTCGACGAACTCGTCTTTCATGTCGAGGTTGATAGCTTCCTTATCACCGCACTTCTTAACACAAAGCTCACACTTCACACAGTGATCGAAGTCTATAGTGTACTTCAAGGGTACTACCTGCGGGTGGCAAAT
>NZ_PGCK01000037.1 GCF_021023085.1 Methanooceanicella nereidis
GCCTCAATGCCCGGATATCTGTTCGGTGCGATACATCCTAAGTAAAGTGAAGACTTCATCATTTCTTACCACCCTCAATATCAGCCTTGATCTGCATCAGGCCAGTGGCTTCGAGTATTTTCTGAATACCCGGCAAAAACTCCGGATACGAATGAGTTGTCGGCGGATCAGCCTTTAACCCCAGCCTCTTCCTCAGCTCACGGTTAGCATCATTATTCGGCACACCATGACCAGTCTGGAAAATAAAACCAGCAGTCTGCAGGAAGTTCCTCGGCACAATATGCTGCCTGGTCGCCATATTCCTCAACGCAATAATAACATCAGTCGGCTTAACATGCCTCGGACACCTGTCAGTACAAGTGTAGCAGGTAGAGCAATACCATATGTCGTCGCTCTTGAGGAGCTCATCCTTAAGGCCGAGTGAGACCATTCTCATGATCTTTCTGGTCCTTAGTGCGTTCCTTCTGCCCTGGGGGCAGCCGCCTGTACAGGTACCACACTGGTAGCATACAGAGATGTTCTCTCCGCCTGCCTTCTCAATGTCATGGG
>NZ_PGCK01000038.1 GCF_021023085.1 Methanooceanicella nereidis
GCCTCAATGCCCGGATATCTGTTCGGTGCGATACATCCTAAGTAAAGTGAAGACTTCATCATTTCTTACCACCCTCAATATCAGCCTTGATCTGCATCAGGCCAGTGGCTTCGAGTATTTTCTGAATGCCCGGCAAAAACTCCGGATACGAATGAGTTGTCGGCGGATCAGCCTTTAACCCCAGCCTCTTCCTCAGCTCACGGTTAGCATCATTATTCGGCACACCATGACCCGTCTGGAAAATAAAACCAGCAGTCTGCAGGAAGTTCCTCGGCACAATATGCTGCCTGGTCGCCATATTCCTCAACGCAATAATAACATCAGTCGGCTTAACATGCCTCGGACACCTGTCAGTACAGGTATAACACGTAGAGCAGTACCAGATATCATCACTTTTAAGCAACTGGTCTTTCAACCCCAGGGAGACCATTCTCATGATCTTTCTGGTCCTTAGTGCGTTCCTTCTGCCCTGGGGGCAGCCGCCTGTACAGGTACCACACTGGTAGCATACAGAGATGTTCTCTCCGCCTGCCTTCTCAATGTCATGGG
>NZ_PGCK01000039.1 GCF_021023085.1 Methanooceanicella nereidis
ACACAAGGGTAACTAAGGTACACTAGCTTAACCACTAAGTACACAAGGGTAACTAAGGTACACTAGCTTAACCACTAAGTACACAAGGGTAACTAAGGTACACTAGCTTAACCACTAAGTACACAAGAGTAACTAAGGTACACTAGCTCAACCACAAAGGACACAAAGGCTATCAGGGACACTAAGCATTTATTAAATGATATATTTAGTACTTATAAAAATCGATTGTATATCAA
>NZ_PGCK01000040.1 GCF_021023085.1 Methanooceanicella nereidis
TAGTGTACCTTACTCGCCTTCGTGCGCTTCGTGGTTAACAGTATAGTGTACCTTACTCGCCTTCGTGCGCTTCGTGGTTAACAGTCTAGTGTACCTTGGTGTTCCAGTAGTTCCGTTGGTTTGCTTGTGGTTGTTTGGTTAGGGGTTGTGTTTTTTTGTTTTTTGTGTGTTTTTTTGTTTGTGTTGTTGTTTGGTGTTTGGTGTTTTTTGTGTTTTGGTGTCTTTTTTA
>NZ_PGCK01000041.1 GCF_021023085.1 Methanooceanicella nereidis
AGTGTACCTTACTCGCCTTCGTGCGCTTCGTGGTTAACAGTCTAGTGTACCTTACTCGCCTTCGTGCGCTTCGTGGTTAACAGTATAGTGTACCTTACTCGCCTTCGTGCGCTTCGTGGTTAACAGTATAGTGTACCTTACTCGCCTTCGTGCGCTTCGTGGTTAACAGTCTAGTGTACCTTGGTGTTCCAGTAGTTCCGTTGGTTTGCTTG